>JASHTD010000055.1 GCA_030040725.1 Candidatus Sulfotelmatobacter sp.
CTGCAGCACCCGTACCGTGCCGGGAAGCGGTGCGACGCCGAGAGGCACTCGGGTGGCCATGGTTCGCAGGCGGCCACAGGCGTTCGGGGTCAACAGATCCGCGAGCGTCAGTTGGCCGGCTCCGATCCGAATATCCGCCTTCACTCCCAGGCGCAGGCACGGTGCCTCGGCCGAACAAGGCCGAGCAATCGCGATCAAGGTTACCGCGAGAATAAGGGCGCTCGACACCATGTAACCGCTCATGTAACCGCCGTTCACCGCTTTATCGCCCGTCCATTTCATGGCTAGCGCCCCAGGTTGTTGATGGTCTGCAGCATCTGGTCGGCGGCATTCACAACTCGCGAATTGGCCTCATAGGAACGCTGCGCCACGATCATGTTGACGAATTCGGTCACCACGCTTACGTTCGATTGCTCAAGCATGCCTTGGACGATGGTTCCGAGTCCTTCGCTGCCTCCCGGTGTGCCCACGACTGGAGCGCCCGAAGCGGTCGTTTGCAAAAACAGGTTGCTGCCCGTGCTGTTCAAGCCTCCGGGATTGTTAAACAGCGCCAGCTGCAGCGTCCCTACCTGCTGCGCCTGACTCTGGCCTGCGACCGTCACGCTAACCGTGCCGTCCGATCCGACGGTGATCGAAGTTGCCCCCGTCGGAATCGAAATTCCCGGCTGCACCGGATCGCCGTCCTGATCGACCAGGTTGCCGTTCTGGTCGGTATGAAAACTTCCCGCCCGCGTGTAGGCGGTCTCGCCGTCTGGCAGCAACACCTGAAAGAATCCTTGGCCCTGAATCGTCAGGTCTAGAGGATTGCCGGTCTGGCTGAAATCTCCCTGGGTCTGGATCACCTCTGACGCCGCCGATCGCGTGCCCAATCCCACCTGCAGTCCCGCGACTACAGTGGTCTGTTGCGTCGCCGCCGCCCCCGGCATGATCAGGTTCTGATAGATCAAATCTTCGAACTGCAATCGTCGACTGCGAAATCCCGCCGTGCTCGAGTTCGCCAGATTGTTGGCGATGTTGTCGAGGTTCAACTCTTGGGCCGTCATGCCGCTGGCCGCGGTGTACAGTGCGCGAATCATTCATGCCTCATTTCTTCGGTCCCCTTTTCTGCAACCTCACACCTTGGGCAGATCCTGCACCGCTGTCTGATTCAACTGGCTGTCGAATGCGCTCATCGCCCGGGAAAGCAGTTCCGTATTCCGCTGCACGGTGATCAACTGCACCACACCGTCCATGGGACTCACGTTCGAGCCCTCGATCATTCCCTGGCGAACCGTAGACTCGACCGCCGGGATCGCTGCCCCCGGCGGCGCACTATAAGTGGAATTGCCCACCGCCGCCAGGTTCGTGCCAGGAGGAAATTCCGCGAGATTCAGCCGGTCAACCACATTGCCGTCGACCGAGATTGTTCCATCCGAACTGATCGCTACATTGCCATTGGGCAGCGTGATCGGACCCAACTGCCCCAGCACGGAGTCGCCATCGCTGGTCAGCAACTGACCGGTGCTGGCGACATGAAAACTGCCCGCGCGCGTATACACAACTCCCTGTGCCGATTGCACGGCAAAAAATCCTTTGCCGGCAATGGCCGCATCCAGCGGATTGCCGGTCGGTGTAAGGCTGCCGGAAGTCAGATCAAGCCGGGTTCCGCTTAGCACACCGAAATTGTTCAGCGCCATATTCAGCGGATTCGTGCTTATCGTCGCGTCGCCCGCCAGTAACGAGCGAAACGTCATTTGCTGGCCGCGATAACCGGACGTCGAAAGATTTGCCAGATTGTGCGCGACCAATTCCAAGGCCTGCTCTTGTGCCGCCAGTCCCGCACATGCCGAGTAATAGCCGCTATCCATAAGTTGCCATCGCGCTAATTTTTGATTGCGCGAGTTCTTACGAGCACTCGGCATTCCATTCTTGATTATGAAGTTGAATTCTCTAAGTGCCTGGAAAGCGACACGAGCGAACACGGAATAAGAGACAAAATCTAGAAATGTTTCCCCCGAGGAAGCTTTTGCCGCGTTCAGAAATGCATCGCGGCAAAATCTGCCGGCCGGCAATGTCTGATTCGTCAAGGTTTTTCAAGGAATGCAAAGTTATGAATCAGAGGTTCCTCATCGCGCGGCTTTACTGTAATCTGAGCTCCGTTCTCGAAAACGTGACAAGATCCTTAGCATCTGGCTCTGAGAGTCGTGCATCAAAATTTGGTTTGTCGTGGAAGCGATCTTTCTGTAATGCTTTGTGACGGTTATCAACTAAAACGAACTACCAGGAACTCATGGATCAGACAAGATCGATTACGCCCGTTCCTCCCGACCATCCTCGAGCTGCGCCCGAATCCGGCTCCAGCCACAAGAAGAAAAAATACTGGATCTGGATCGTGGCTTTCATTTTTGCCAGCCTGATTCTCTACTGGATCTTCGCAGGTCGCAATCAGAGTCAGCCTGCCGCGCAAGCCACTGGCGGGCGACGCGGATTTTCCGGGCCGGTAACCCTTACAACCGCGACCGCGACCAAAGGCGACATTGGCGTTTATCTCAACGCCATCGGCACTGTGACGGCACTTTACACCGATTCCATCACAGCGCAAGTCACAGGCGTGATCACTGCCGTGCATTACCAAGAGGGCCAGTACGTCCGCAAGGGCGATCCGCTTATTGACATCGATGCCCGCCCCTACGAAGCGCAGGTCACTCAGGCGGAAGGCGCGTTAGAGCGAGATCAAAATCTGTTGGCGCAGGCACAGATGGACTTGAAGCGCTATGAGGATGCCTGGGCCCGTAACGCGATTCCGCGCCAGACCTTCGAGGATCAACAGAAACTCGTGCTGCAGGATCAGGGAACGGTAAAAAATGATCAGGGCACATTGCGCTACGATCAGGTGCAGGTTCTCTATTGCCACATTACAGCGCCTATCGACGGACGAGTAGGTCTTCGCCTGGTCGATCCTGGAAACCTGGTCACCGCCAACGCGACGACAACGCTGCTTGTCATCACCGAGACTCAGCCGATCACCGTGGTCGCGACCATTTCCGAAGACGATCTCGGGGAAGTAATGTCGCAGCCGCGCCACGGCGTTGGGCTTGTGCTCGATGCCTGGGATCGCGCCAACGATAAGAAACTCGCGAGCGGTAAAGTTACTTCGTTTGACAATCAGATCGACACCACCACCGGCACCATCAAACTGCGCGCCTCCTACGACAACAAAAACGGCGAGCTCTATCCGAACGAATTCGTGAACACTCGCTTGCTGGTGAAAACTCTTCACGATCAGATCCTGCTGCCCAGTTCCGCCATCCAGCACAACGGCAGCACGGCCTTCGTTTATGTGATTCAGAATGATCAGGCCAACGTGCGCACCGTCAAAACTGGCGTCTCCGAAGGCGGCAAGACGGCTGTCGAGGGCGTCAATGCCGGCGAAGTCGTGGCGGATAGCAGTTTCGAGAAGTTGCAGAACGGGTCGAAGGTGACGATTTCGAAGACACCACTGCAGATTTCAACTCCTGGGGGCAATGCCCCGTGAGTCCGTCTCGCCCCTTCATTCTGCGGCCGGTAGCGACCATTCTCCTCATGGTCGCAATCCTGCTTGTGGGGCTGGTGGCGTACCGGCAGTTGCCGATCTCGGCTCTGCCTCAGGTCGACTATCCCACGATCCAGGTGCTTACTTTTTACCCCGGTGCCAGCCCAGACGTGGTGGCCACGACCATTACAGCTCCACTAGAACGCCAGTTCGGCGAAATGCAAGGCCTCAGCCAGATGACCTCTACCAGCGCCGGAACCGTTTCGGTGATTGTGCTGCAATTCAATCTGGCGCTCGATATCGACGTCGCTGAGGAAGAGGTGCAGTCCGCCATCAACGCAGCGCAGAGTTATTTGCCATCCAACCTTCCAGTTCCCCCGGTTTACAACAAGACCAATCCTGCCGATGCGCCGATCCTGACGTTAGGAATTACTTCCGACAGCATGCCGTTGTCACAGGTGGAAGACCTCATCGATACCCGGCTTGCGCCCAAGATCTCGCAGCTCAATGGCGTCGGGCTGGTCAGCATCAGCGGCGGCCAGAAGCCTGCTGTTCGCATTCAAGTCAATCCTGCCAAGCTTTCGTCCTATGGGATCAACCTGGAAGATGTGCGTACCGCCTTGACGCAAACCAGCGTCAACGCGGCTAAGGGCAATTTCGACGGGCCGCGCCAGGATTACCAGATTGACTCGAACGATCAGATTACTGATGCCGAAGGCTATAACGAGATCGTCGTCGCATACCGCAATGGCGCTCCAGTTCTGCTGAAAGATGTCGCCACTGTCATCAACGACGTAGAGAATGCGCAGCTCGCCGCGTGGATGAATACTAAACCGGCCATCGTACTGAACATTCAGCGCCAGCCGGGCGCCAATACGATCAGCGTCGTCAACAGCATCAAGAAAATCCTGCCGCAGCTCGAGGCCAACCTTCCTGCGGCCATACAGATCACCGAGCTCACCGATCTCACCACCAGCATCCACGCCTCGGTCAACGATGTTGAATTTGAACTCATGCTGACTATCGGCCTGGTGGTGATGGTCATCTTTCTTTTCCTGCGCAGCGTTCGCGCCACCACCATACCCAGCGTGGCGGTGCCGCTTTCACTGATCGGCACATTCGGCGCCATGTACGCGCTCGGATACAGTCTCGACAATCTCTCGCTGATGGCGCTTACCATCTCGACCGGATTCGTGGTCGACGATGCCATCGTCATGATCGAAAACATTGCGCGATTTCTCGAAGAAGGCGAATCGCCGATGGAGGCTGCTCTCAAAGGCGCAGCGCAAATCGGTTTCACGATCATGTCGTTGACGGTTTCGCTGATCGCGGTGCTGATTCCCCTGCTATTTATGAGCGATGTGGTCGGACGCCTCTTCCGCGAATTTGCTGTGACGCTGGCCGTCACCATCATCATCTCGGCGGTTGTTTCCCTGACATTGACGCCGATGATGTGCTCGCGCATTTTGAAGCACGATCCCGAATCGCAGCAGAGCGCCTGGTATCGCGCCTCGGAGCACGCCTTTAGCCGCATGATCGAGTTTTATGGCCGCACGCTGAAAGTCGTCCTGCGTTATCAGACGACAACTCTTCTCATCGCGGTGGCGACACTGGTTTTGACTGTCTTTCTATATATCGTCATCCCAAAAGGCTTCTTCCCAACACAGGATACGGGTGTCATCCAGGGCATCTCGCAGGCGCCGCAAGCGATTTCTTTCGACGCCATGGCGAAGAAGCAGCAAGAACTGGCGGAGGTCATTCTGAAAGATCCGGCGGTCGAAAGCCTTTCGTCGTTCATCGGGGCTGACGGAACCAACACCACACTCAACAGCGGGCGCATCGAGATCAATCTCAAGCCAATCGAGCAGCGATCGCTCAGCGCGGCTGACGTGATCCGGCGATTGGAGCAAAGTCTGGATAGCATACAGGGTATTCATCTTTATATGCAGCCGGTGCAAAACATCACGGTGGATGACCGCGTCACCCGAACGCAATATCAGTACACGCTGGAAGATCCCGATGTCGATGAACTGAACGCCTGGACGGCGAAATTTGTAGATCAGTTAAAGAAACTCCACAGCCTGGAAGATGTTGCCACTGACCAGCAGACGGGCGGGCAAGCGGTTGCGGTGAACATTGACCGTGTCACCGCTTCGCGGCTGGGCATCGCACCCGCAACCATCGATAACACTCTTTACGATGCCTATGGGCAACGGCAGATCAACACGCTTTACACGCAGCTAAACCAGTATCACGTGGTCCTGGAAACTCAGCCCAGCTGGAGCAAGGACCCAAACAAGCTGAGTCATTTGTATTTGCAGGCCAACGCTTCCGGCAATGCTACCGGCGCGGCAGCCGCCAACTCGTTTTCGGCAAGCGGTTCTGCTTCTGCCGGCTCGAATGCCACCACCACTTCCGTTCTGTATACACCCTCAGCGGCAACCCTTCAGCCGCCGGGTACGGTGCTCACGTCAGCCAGCACTGGCAGTGCAAGCTCGCTCAACGGAGGCAGCTTCGCCGGAACCACCCCCAATACGCAGGTCTCAGTTACCGGCGCAAATGCGATTCCACTCAGCGCATTCGCCCATATCAGCAATACGACGGAAGCGCTCTCGATCAATCATCAGGGGCAATTCCCGTCCGTCACCGTCTCGTTCAACCTCGCCCCGAATGCCGCTCTGGGCACAGCGATCAGTGAGATCAATGACCTGGCCAAGAAAATCGATTTTCCTCCCAGCCTGCAGACCGGGTTTCAAGGAACCGCGGCGTCGTTCGAAAATTCTCTTTCGAATGAGGCTTTGCTCATTCTCGCCGCGCTTGTTGTCGTCTACATCGTGCTCGGGGTTTTGTACGAGAGCTTCGTTCATCCGGTTACCATTCTTTCGACCTTGCCCTCCGCCGGCGTCGGTGCGTTGCTTGCGCTAATGCTTTTTCGCCAGGAACTCAGCGTGGTGGCGATCATTGGCATTATTCTGCTGATCGGTATCGTCAAGAAGAACGGCATCATGATCGTTGACTTCGCTCTCGAAGCGGAGCGCGACCGCGGAAAGAATTCCACCGACGCAATTTATGAAGCCAGCCTGCTGCGCTTCCGCCCGATCATGATGACTACCATGGCCGCGCTACTTGGCGGCCTTCCGCTAGCGTTAGGCCGTGGGTACGGTTCGGAGTTGCGCCGTCCTCTGGGCATCGCTATGGTTGGCGGTCTTCTGGTGAGCCAGGTACTCACGCTGTACACCACTCCCGTCATCTACATTTTCTTCGACCGATTGGCGCAGCGCTTCGGGAAGAAAAACACGGAGTCGCAACTCAAGGGCGACGGCGAAGAAGGGCAGCCGGAACTCTCATGAATATTTCGGAGCCATTCATTCGCCGGCCGGTTGCGACTACTCTGCTGACCATTGCCGTGGCGATCGCCGGGGCCGTTGGCTTTACCGTGCTCCCCGTGGCTCCTCTGCCGCAGGTCGATTTTCCGACGATTTCCGTTTCTGCGAGTTTGCCCGGCGGAAGCGCGGAAATCATGGCCTCGTCCGTCGCCACGCCGCTCGAAAGGCAGTTCGCGCACATCGCCGGGGTTTCGGAGATGACATCCTCCAGTTCGCTCGGTGGGACGTCGATCACACTGCAGTTTGATCTGTCGCGAAATATCGATGGTGCGGCGCGCGACGTGGAGGCCGCAATCAATGCGGCTCGCAGTTATCTTCCTGCCAATCTGCCGGCCAATCCCACCTACAGAAAAGTGAATCCTTCCGATGCGCCGATCCTCATCCTTGGCCTCACCTCCGATAAATATCCGACGCCCAAGGTGTATGACGAAGCTTCGACCGTCATGGAGCAGAAGCTTTCTCAGATCCAGGGAGTGGGCCAGGTATTTGTCGGCGGCGGTGCGTTGCCTTCGGTGCGCGTTGAGGCAAATCCCACGAAGCTTGAGAGCCACGGACTGACGCTCGGGAGCATCCGGTCGGTGCTCAGTTTGCAGAATTCGGACATGCCGCGCGGTAAATTATCGAACGGTTTTGAGAGTGCTGACATTCTCACCAACGATCAAATCTCTACGGCAGCCGATTACAGGCCCCTGATCGTCGGATACAGCAACGGCCAGGCGGTTCGCCTTTCCGATGTTGCCGACGTCGTTGACTCCACGCAGAACCTTCGCACGATCGGCTACCTCAACGGCGTTCCGTCGGTTACGGTCATCATCTTCCGCCAGCCCGGAGCCAACATCATTCAGACGGTGGAGCGCATTGAATCGCAGTTGCCTTTTCTGCAAGCTATCCTGCCGCAAGGCATCAAGACCACGGTTGTCTTCGACCGTACGACAACCATTCGTGCCTCAGTTGACGATGTCGAACGCACGCTGATGATATCGGTCGTGCTCGTGGTTCTGGTGGTCTTCTTCTTTCTGCGGAACGCACGCGCCACGATTATTCCCAGCGTCGCCGTTCCGGTTTCGCTGATCGGCACCTTCGCCGTCATGTATCTGCTCGGATTCAGCCTCGATAACCTCTCGCTGATGGCGATGACCATTTCCACCGGCTTTGTCATCGACGACGCCATCGTGGTAATGGAGAACATCGCCCGCTATCTTGAGCAGGGCATAAGGCCATTCCAGGCGGCGCTGCGTGGGGCTAAAGAGATCGGCTTCACGGTTTTTTCCATCAGCATTTCGCTGGTGGCGGTGTTCATTCCGATTCTGCTCATGGGCGGGATTGTCGGCCGGCTCTTCCGGGAATTCGCCGTGACCCTTGCCACGGCCATCCTGGTCTCCATGATGATTTCCCTTACCACCACCCCGACGATGTGTGCCCACTTGCTGAAAACGGAAGAGCGCACCGAACATGGGCGAATCTACCGGTGGAGCGAGAGATTTTTCAACGGCATGCTTTCGCTGTACCGCACCTCGCTTGAATGGGCACTAGGAAATCCCGCAGTGATCATCCTGATCCTGGTGTTCACCATCGCGCTCAACTTTCTTCTCATCGTCCGCCTGCCTAAGGGATTTTTCCCGCAACAGGATACGGGAGCGGTGGTGGGAGGGGTGCAAGGCCCGCAGGATGCTTCGTTTCCTTTTATGAATTATTCCCTCCTGCAATTAGTCAACGTGATCAAGGCGGATCCCGCAGTGGCCAACGTCAACGCTTATACCGGCGGCAATGGCGCGAGCAACGGAGGGTTTATTTATATGGCGCTCAAGCCATTGAGCGAGCGCAAAATCGGGGCCGCGCAAGTCATCAACCGCCTTCGTCCGAAACTCAATCGCCTACCGGTAGCGTCGGCATTTCTGCAGGCGGTGCAGGATCTGCGCATCGGCGGCCGCTCGAGCAATGCGCTTTACCAATACACGCTTCAGTCTGACAACATCGAGGACCTCGAACACTGGGGGCCGATCTTGTTGGCGAACATGCGAAAACTTCCCGGCCTCCAGGACGTAAACAGCGATCAGCAGAATGGCGGCTTGCAGCAGTACCTAACGTACGACCGGCTCACCGCGGCGCGTCTGGGCCAGACGGCAACATCGCTTGATACCTCGCTCTATTCGGCTTTTGGACAGTCGGAGGTCTCTGTAATTTACACGCAGTTGAATCAATATTACGTGGTACTCGAAGTCGCGCCGAAGTATTGGCAGTCTCCGCAGGATTTGAGCTATCTCTACATAAAAAGCAATACCAATGGAAGCAACGCGGCGGCTATGACGCCGATCTCCAACTTCGCGAAATTTCAAACCAATACGACCGCGCTACAAGTGAACCACACCGGCTTATTCCCGTCGGTTACCGCCTCCTTTAATCTCGCGCCGAATATGTCGATGAGCCAGGCAACCAAGGAAGTCACGCAGATGGAGGAACGTCTTGGAATGCCGTCAACGATTCGCGGCTTCTTCGCGGGAACTCTGGAAGCGTACCAGCAATCGCTCTCTACCGAGCCCATTCTCATCACGACTGCGTTGCTAGCGGTTTATATCGTGCTCGGCATTTTGTACGAGAGCTTTATCCACCCATTGACCATCATCTCTACGCTGCCTTCTGCCAGCGTCGGCGCCATGCTTGCGCTTCTGATTTTTCATATGGACCTGAACGTGATTTCGATTATCGGCATTGTCTTGCTCATTGGAATCGTAAAGAAAAACGCGATTATGATGATCGACTTCGCCCTCGCCGCCGAGCGTGAGCAAGGCAAGAATACGCGGGATTCGATCTTCGAAGCCTGTATGCTGCGCTTCCGGCCCATTCTGATGACCACCATGGCCGCGCTCTTCGGAGCGCTTCCCCTAGCTTTTGGAACCGGCATCGGGTCCGAGCTTCGCCGGCCGCTCGGCATCACGATTGTCGGAGGCTTGCTTTTGAGCCAGTTGATCACGCTCTATACCACTCCCGTGGTTTATCTTGAATTGGATCGTCTGCGCCTGTGGATGACTGGCAAAGGAAGAGGTACGTACGCGCCCGGACAACACAATGGAGCACCCGAAAATGCCTAAGACAACCTTCCTCTGCTCCGCTCGTAATATTTTTCTTCTGCTGGCTTCGGCACTCGTGCTCGCGACGACGCCAGCCTGTCTGTTCGGACCGAAATACCATCCGCCCAAGCCCGCCACTCCCGCAGCGCCCGATTACAAAGAATCCACCGTCAACTTTCAGGATACCGAAGGATGGAAAGTTGCCAATCCTCAGGAAGCGATGCTACGCGGCAAGTGGTGGGAAGTGTTCAATGATCCGGAACTGAGCGCTCTCGAGGATCAGCTCAATATCAACAATCAGAACATCAAGGAATATTTCGAAAATCTGATGGAGGCACGCGCCGTCATCCGCGAGGCCCGCGCGCAATATTGGCCCACGGTGACAACCTCTCCCGCGTTCACGCGCTCGCGCGCCTCGGCAAATCTTACCAACAGCTTTAATACGACTTCCGGCACAACCGGTTCGACCGGCCAGACTACAACTGCCGGTCAGCAAAGCACGATCTGGTCGTTTCCCATCGATGTTTCCTGGGTTCCCGATCTGTGGGGAAAGATTCGCAACGAGGTCCGCGAAGCGCAGTATGCAGCGCAGGTCAGCGCAGCCGATCTCGCGAACGAACAACTCACGGAACAAGCCAGCCTGGCCGAATACTATTTCGAGATTCGCGGCCAGGATGCGCTGCAGAAAATTCTCGATGACACCGTGCAAGCAGATCAGAAAGCCCTGGAGGTGACGAAAGCCGCATACGAGACCGGAGTCGATAACTATATTTCGGTGGTTGAGGCGCAGACCACCCTGGAGAGTGCGCAATCGCTGGCGATCAATGTGAAGGTGGCGCGAGCACAATATGAGCACGCCATCGCCATGCTGGTCGGCAAACTCGCCACTGACTTTTCGATTCCCGTGCGCCCTGAACTGACTGCACCGCCTCCAATCCCGGTCGGTGTCCCTTCCGAGTTATTGCAGCGACGTCCCGATGTCGCCGCGGCCGAGCGCACCCTTGCCGAAGCCAACGCCACGATCGGAATCGGTTACGGCGCTTTTTTCCCCGCGCTCACGCTTTCCGCATCCGGCGGGTTCGAAAGTTCCACTTTTAAGAAATGGTTCAGCTGGCCCAGCCGCTTTTGGTCGATTGGCCCCTCAATTTCGCAAACCATTTTCAACGGGGGCCTCTATCGCGCCGAACTGAACCAGTACATCGCGACCTATAACTCCGACCTCGCGATCTATCGTCAGGCTACACTAACGGCTTTCCAGCAGGTCGAGGATAATCTTGCGGCCGTACGCCTGTATTCGCAGCAGATCGAAAGGCAGCAGCAGGCGGTGAAGCATGCCCAGGAGTTTCTCCAGCTGGAGACGGCGCGCTACGAGACGGGAGTCGATCCCTATGTAGATGTGCTGACCGCCCAAACTACGCTGCTTTCGGATCAGCAGACCCTGGCCACGATTCAAGTCGAAGAGATGACTTCGGCGGTGGCTCTCATTGAAGCTTTGGGCGGGGGATGGGATCAATCGCAATTATCTACGCCGTCGGAGTTGTCGCAGAAGCCACCGAAATCTGAGACAACGCTGCAGCGGTGAAGTGCTACTAGCGTGCAACAGGAAAACGAGCTGCAACTTGCGGTCAAGAAGATCGAAAAACTGGCTCCTCGGTTTCTATGCGAGGAGCCGGTCTATCGTTGGTTCAAATCTGCGCCGCGAACCAAATTCGATTACTGCGGTTGTGGTTGTGCCGGCGGAGCCTGTCCGTTATCATGCTGCTCCATCCGCTCGTGACGGCGCGATTGCATCTCATCCCACTTCTTTTGCTGGTCGGGATCGAGAAG
>JASHTD010000056.1 GCA_030040725.1 Candidatus Sulfotelmatobacter sp.
GGAATGATCCAGCTCACGGTCTGCAGGTGGTTGCTCGCAATGTCGCTGAGAATCTGCGCATTCGACTGGCTCTGGTTCAGAACCACCTTGGGCGAGGTTGCGGTAAAGTCCGGGCCGGTGCAGGCAGTCGCATTCGGCGGAGCGGGGCTGGGCACGCACATGTGGTTGATGGCCGCAGGCGCCGTCCACAGGCTGCCCAGCGAGGGCGCATAATACCTCCAGCTCAGGTTGGCCGCGTCCAGTAAATCGGTGAGCGTCTGATGGTCGAGGCAGGGAAAGATTGGCGTTTCAGCATCACTGCCCGGCGGATCTGTGGAATTGATTTCGTCCACGTACTCGGCGCTGGGAGCGGTACAGTTCGTGTTTGCACTCGCCGATGGAACGCCAGCAGGATTGTCTGCCACGAAATAGCTGCTTCCGGTCGCCGGAGCTGACGTTCCTGAGAGAATAAACTGATGCGCCGGAAAGCTCGGCCCCTGATTGGTCTGGAACATTTGATCCCCAAACGTGTAGGCATGCGCCATTTGAAGGTACGATTGTACGTCCGCCGGATTCACATACATGAATTGTGGGTTCGTCGGTGGACAATTCGCCGCCCCGGACGTGCAGCCTACTGAAACCCCCGCGGCGCCATCCATCACGCATGTGTTCGTGGATATATTCATGTCGCACATTTCCAGAAAAGCCGCGTGTGCGTGATTCAGATCGTAGTTGTCGGGACTGCTGCCCACCGTGCCGAGATCAATCATGCCCGGCTGAGTCACGCCGCCGGAGGACTGATTGTTCAGCCAGTTGCTGGTTTGAATGTTGTATTGCGTCGCGCTCGGGTTTGTGCTGCAGGCGCTGGGCGACCCGTATGGCGAGATGCACAACCCCTGAAATAAATTGTCGGGCGTGCGGTTCTCCTGGAAGATGATCACCACATGTTGAATCTTGTTCGAGCCAGACACCGTACTGGGCGAACTATTGCCGCCGCCGCATCCGTTCAGGCTCAACAGAAAACTGGCAGTGCCGAGCAATATGATCGAGCCTGAGAACAATGCCAGGCGGCAGATCATGCAATGTCCTTTGATTGGGGTTCGACCGTTGCGCACAACATTCCGCCCCTAAACAAACCCGGCTCGGTCGATTTCCACTCGCTAAGATGCGATTTATTTGCAACAGGCAGTGCGACGTGGCCGGAGACTTACGCCCCGTCTGTACTACGGCGTTGCCTTGGACCTTCTATATCTTCAAAGTTTCCGCTCTGCTGCGCACCCCCAACGCAAAACTCTGATCTTTCAGAGGCGCCAGATTGATCTCCACATTCGCCAGTGCGCCAGTCACTGCCGCTTTCGCCAGCGCCTGCGCCGTGACCAAATCCGATTTCATCTTCGGATTCGTAATTCCCTCCAGTACCGAGGCAATCTGAGCAACTTTCTTTGATTTCTCCGCTGCACCTAGAGGTACGCTCGTAGCCTGCTTCAGCGCCGCATCAATCGCAGCATGATTCTCACCGCCGGCGGCTTTCGCATCCTTATAAGCTTTCACCACAGCGTCATACGCTGCAGAATCGGCGTCGATTGCGGCCTTTAATTCCTCCCGCAAGCCGCTCAACTCGGCAATGGCCCCGCTCAACTCGGATTCATATTGCAAATACGCTTTCTTCCCCCGGGACATCGATGCCACCATCGTCGCCAATCCAGCAGCCATCGCGCCCGCCGCCGCCGCAGCGCTTCCTCCACCGGGCGTCGCCGTCGGCGCAGCCAGTTGCTCAATGAACGGCTCAACTCCCGCCCGCAGCCCACCCACCGCTGTCTTGCCACCCATCACTGCGGCCAAACGATTTTCCAGAATCAGCGACGAATCAAAATTCTCCACTTGCAAAAACCACTCGGCGGCCTGCTCCAACGCTTTCTTTGGAATCAACCCCACAATCTCGCTCGATACCGGAGCCACTCCGTAACGCGCCGCCTCCCGTTTCACCATCTCAAAGACGCGGTGCACCGGCGTCTGCTCAAAATCCGTCAGATTCATCGAAACCTGCGCCAGCCCGCGCACCAGGAAACCCGCGCCCTTCACAAAGCGCATCCCGCCGCTCGAAAATCTCACCGCTTTGGCAATTTTCTTCGCGATCTCAACGTCCGGTGTGTTTAAAAAAACGTTGTAAGCAATTAGAAACTTCCTCGCTCCGACCACCGTCGCACCCGCCGTCGGATGCACTCTCGCCTCGCCAAAATCCGGCTTCCGTGCCGGATTTGTGGCGATTTCCGCGCGAATCCCTTCAAATTGCCCCCGCCTTATGTTTTCCAGATTCTGCCGCTCCGGCGTGCTCGCGGCAGCTTCGTACAAATAAACCGGAATCTGGTACCGCTTCCAGATTTCCGCGCCCACGTGCCTCGCCATGGCCACGCAATCTTCGATCGACACTCCATCGATCGGAATGAACGGCACCACATCCGCCGCTCCCATGCGCGGATGCGCCCCTTTATGCACGCATAGGTCAATCAACTCAGCGGCCTTCCCCACACCGCGAATCGCCGCTTCCTGAATCGCCTCGCGCTCACCCACCAGCGTGATCACACAACGATTGTGATCCGCATCCATCTCGCGGTCGAGCACATACACACCATCCATCTTCACGGCCGCAACAATCGCATCGACTTTCGCGCGATCCCGGCCTTCAGAAAAATTCGGCACACACTCCACGATCGTAGACATAACGCAGAAGGATAGCTGGCGCAGAGTCCGGGAAGCAACTTTGTGTCATTTCAGACTTCCCCACTTTCGTGCACCCCAGCCCATCGTCAGTGCTACTTTGGTTTGCCCTGCAATCTGTTTAGAATGAAAACCTGCGGGCATTCCAATGCCGGACGATATCAAGACGCCCCCTGTCGTCGCTGATGTTCTCACGGGCACGCTCGTGGGGCGTTACGTTGTGGGGCAGCGCATCGGCGCTGGCGGCATGGGACAGGTTTTCCTTGCCGAAGATCCCACCCTGCGCCGTCAGGTCGCCATCAAGCGGGCCACCCGCCGTGCGGATGCCGATTCCCGCGATCGTAAACACTTTCTGAAAGAAGCCCAGCGCGCCTCCGCCCTCAATCACACCAACGTTGGCGGAGTCTACGACGTGGTCGAGCACGCCGGCGAATTCTGGCTCGTCATGGAGTACGTGGAGGGCCAGACGCTGCGCCATCGCCTCAAGCAGCCGATATCCTCCGAGGAATTTTTCGCTATCGCAGCCCAATGCTGCGAAGGCCTGCAGGCCGCGCACGAAAAAGGCATCATTCACGGCGATATCAAACCAGAAAACATCATGATCACTCCCGGTAACCGGGTGAAGATCCTTGATTTCGGTGTTGCCCGCCGCGCCTTTCGACCGGCCAATCCAGATGATGCCACCAAAAGCATAGAGACCATGACCGCTTCCGGCGGCACGCCCGCCTATATGGCTCCGGAAGTGCTCCTGCAGAAACCCGACGATGGCCGCTCCGATATTTTTTCTCTTGGCCTCGTCTTCTACGAAATGCTCGGCGGCGAGCAGCCTTTCCACAGCGACAGCCTCGCCACCACCGTCGCCCGCATTGTTCACGAAGAGCCGCCCCCGCTGAAAAATGTTTCCGGCCCGCTCGCCGCTGTCATCTCCCGCGCGATGGCAAAAAATCCGGACGCGCGCTATCCCACGGCCTCAGCTCTCCTCGAAGATTTGCGACGCGTGCAGGAAGGCGGCAAGCCCAGGCGCGCGTCATCCACTCCCGGCATATTTCATCGATATCGCGCACTCACAGCCATCGCAATCGTGGTTGTCTTTCTCGGCGGGCTCTTCGCCTATCGTTCCCTGCATCGCGCCTTCTCAACCGCGAACAACGGCGCACAAGCCCCATCGGCCCAATCCGGCGGCTTGCCGCAAACCAAAATTCTCGCCGTCCTTCCTTTCGCCCCTCCTGCTAATGCCGACGCCAAACTCACCGCCCTCGGCGAAGGACTTGTCGAAAGCCTCGGGGCCAAATTGGGGGGCCTCAGCAATGACCGCGCTTTCGAGGTCATCCCGCCGCGGAATTTGCAGGAAAAAAATATCTCCACCCTCTCGGATGCGGCACGCATGTTCGGCGCAAACCTTGGACTTGCCGTCACCCTCGAGCCTAACGGTGAGCTGATCAAAGTTTCCTACTCGCTGAACAGCGCTAAAAACAACGCCTCACTCGGCGGCGATTCCCTGTCCGTCCCTGCCTCCGACGTCTTCTCCGCCGAAAGCAATGTCGCCGATGGCGCCGTCAAAATCCTCAGGCTGCAGCTTCGCCCGGAAGAAGAAACTGCTCTCAAAGTCCACGGCACCGACCAACCTGAAGCCTACAGATACTATTTGCAGGCCCAAGGCTATCTGCTCGACAGCAGCAAAATTGAGAATCTCGACAACGCGGCATTGATGGCCCGCGAAGCGCTAAAGCTCGATCCCAATTTCGGCATGGCCAAAGCCGCTCTGGGTGAAAGTGACTGGCTCAGGTACACCGGCACGAAAGACAAAAAATGGATCGCGCCCGCGCAGGCCGAATGCAATGATGCGGTAAAGCTCGGCAACGCCGGCGCCGCTGGACACATCTGTCTTGGCCGGATCGAAGATGGGACGGGAGAGCATGATGCGGCGGTGAACGAGTTCCAGGCCGCTCTCAGTCTTGAACCCCTGAACGAAGAAGCCGCGATCGAGTTAGCCCGCGCCTTTGAGAACGAGGGAAAAATTACGGAAGCGGAAGCTACCTTTCAGCAGGCAATTCAGTCGCATCCCAACAGCCGCAACAGCTACAACGAAGCCGGAAGGTTTTACCAGCGCCGTAACGAATACGACAAAGCATTGCAGATGTATGCCAAGGTCATTCAGATTGCTCCCGAGTGGTATGGCACGTACGTGAATACCGGAGCCATTTACGCCGAAATGGGACAGTACGACAAAGCGATTGATCCATTAAAGAAATCCGTCGCCCTTCGCCCAACCTATGCGGGATATGTCAATCTAGGCGTAGCCTATTCCGGCCTACAGAAGTTTTCCGAAGCCGCCGGCGCATACGAGGAAGCCGCCAAATTGAACCCGAGGGAATATGTAACCTGGGGAAATCTGGGAGCCGCGCGCTATTACTCCGGGGCAAAAGACCAATCTGTAGACCCTTACCGCCGGGCGGTCGAGCTCGCCACCCAGGCCCTCAAGGTCAATCCTCACGATCCGGATGTGCTCAGCAACTTAGCCGGTTACTACTCCATGCTGGGCGACCGCAAGAACTCTTTGCTCTATCTTGGGCAAGCCCTGCAGTACGGGCACAACGATAAAGATGTATTTTGGGACGCCGCCGAAGTATATAACCAGTTGGGAGAATCCGGCCTCGCCTTGGAATTTCTGGCAAAAATGGTACAGGCGGGGTATACTCCCGAAAAAATTCGGAGTTTGCACGAATTCGATAACTTGGCCAATACGCCGGGTTATCAGCAATTGATGAGGTCTTCTCATCAGTAAGTCTCCGCGAACGTCCGCGGAAGGGGACCAGCTTAGAAAACCAGGTTAGAAAACCAGGTTAGAAAATCCAGCCGGGGGCTTTCACTTCCATGATGCGCCCGGGCAATCCGAAAGGAATAACTAATTATGGCAACCGCTCGCGTACCCAACACACCAACACCGACCACGCGCACGCCCAACCTGTGTAGCGATTTTGATGCCGATGCCGGGGACTCTGTCGATTTCCAGAACATTCCCTCGACCTGCAACTACCAAAGCCACAACTGCGAGATCACGGCTGGCACCACGACATGGCCCTTCACTTCGGGCCCGCCCATCTATCTCCCGCCTCCCAGCACCATCACGCTTAAGTCCAACTTGCAGGATGGAGAATACAATTACAACGTAAGCTGTTGCGACACGGACAACGCGCAGCATACAGTAACCGTCGGCGACTCAATGCGCCGCACTCATCGCCACAAGTAGACCGGACTCCGGGCGGAGACATTCACGGAAGAATCTTCTCCGCCCACTTTCGATTATTGCAGATTGTCGCTCGAGCCCCGACCGATCGAATCGCCGAGGGAACTTCTATACCTACGCCCCGCAACATCCCGATCTGCCAGGACTTCACGGCCAAGCCCGGTGAAGGCGTGAACTGGACCAACATTCCTCCCTCAGGCTGCGTCCTTACCGCCGATGGAAATAAGACCTGGCCCTTTAACATCGGCCCGTCTATCCATCTGCCTTCTCCCGCGGCCGTCGGCATCCGCAGCGACCTGCCCGCCGGAGCCTATTACTTCGTCGCCAGTTGCTGCCCGAAACCCATCTGCGTCACCGTGACGAAGTAAGTTGCGCATATCTGGTCATCTTGAGCGGAGCAGCCGGTTCGCCATCACGAACCAACCCTGCGCAGTCGAACGATCCCTGGCAGCTTCGGCGCACGACCGCGCCAGATCTGCTAGTTCACTCGGCTCTATCTCTTCCAGAACCTTCCCACGCCCAGCCTCACTTCCACCGAATTCAACCCGGGGTTATACGACGCCAATCCCGCATTTGAAATGTGAAGATAGCGCAACTCGACGCTCCAGTTATATTTTTCGCTCAGAATATGCGTGCCCAGCGCCGCGCTTGGCGTAAAGTTCACATCGTTTGTATACGTGGGAACATTATGATCGCTGAACAGCGTTCCACCGCCCAATTCCAGATATGGCGAGAATCGCCCGCGCCTCACGAAATCCCATTTCAATCCCAGCGGAGTGAATCCCCATCCGTACGCCGTGTTCGTCGGCTGAAAAATCAGATACACCGGCACCAGATCGATCGTGTACTCGAATCGTCCTCGCAAGAATGAGGGCAAATGGACATCCGAGATGACCCTTCCATATCGCAGACCGACGTCGAATACTTCCGTATTTGAAGTCCCGCCAGCCACAGAATGCCCACCCGCGGCCCACATTTGAATCTCATTTGAACCCTGCTGCGGCGCAGATTCCCCCTGACTAAATGCGGTTCCCGGTGTAAGGAAGATGAATAACCACGAATAAAAACAGGAAAACAGTAAAAAGGTTCTGGCCTTGCTCATGCGTTCCATTCCCTACGAGGGTGCCTGTTACCGCCCTGATTTGCAAGCGCACCCGAACGCCCACTAGCCTCCACTTGTTGCCTCCATTAAACTTTCTGGCTGGACGCACGGCGAGGAATCCTATGAACCGCTTGTCAATGTTATGGTCAACAGGAGTGGTGATGCTTTTTGCGATGTGCGTGGGCACAGCCGCGCAAAACAACGCCGTTCCGTTCCTGACTCAGTCCTTGAATCCAGCGAGCGTGGCTCCTGGAAGCAAAACGTTCACTCTCATCGTGAATGGAACCGGCTTCGCTTCTTCGGCTGTGGTCAACTGGAACGGATCGGCTCGCTTGACCGAAGTCCTATCGAGCAACCGGTTGAAGGCTACGATTGACGCCTCGGATGTCGCTAAGCCGCAGACGGCCTGGATCACCGTCACCAATTCCGCACCCGGCGGCGGCACTTCGAACGTGATTTTCTTTCCGGTTAGGAACGAGTCATCTTCGTTGGGCATGGCGATCAGCGAGCCCTTCACAGGCGCAACCGCGGTCGCAGTCGGCGATTTCAACAATGATGGAAAGCTAGACGTAGCCTGGGTCACAAGCGGCACCCTGAACACATCTCTAGGAAACGGAGATGGCACGTTTCAACCTCCCATCGCAAATAGCGCGCCCTTGAGTGCGAATTATCTTCTGACCGGAGATTTCAACGGCGATGGGAATTTAGACCTTGCCCTCGGCAACGATGGGGGCGTCACGGTGCTCCTCGGAAACGGCAAGGGCGAGTTCACAGAAAGCTCCCGCACAGATGCGTTCACCGGAGGCAACAACGGAATCGGCGTCGGGGATTTTAATCATGATGGCCGGCTGGATATTTATATCGCCGGTTGGGAGGCAGGGAACGACGAATTCGCGATCCTTACCGGAAACGGTGATGGCACCTTTGGCTGGGACTGTTGTTACATCACAGGCTCAATGCCTAATGCCGGGGACTTCGGGGTCCTATCCGGCGCCCCGGCAGTTGGTGACTTCAATCGGGACGGCTACCTGGATCTCGCGATTGGTGGTTACCCAAATGGCAACGATGGTGAAATCGAAATATTCTTTGGAAACGCGAGCGGAGGATTCATCCAGGGCACAACGATCTCCGGCGTCTACGCCATCAACGTTGCTACTGCTGACGTGAACAACGACGGCAAATTGGATCTGATCACTGATTCTGGATGCGTCCTGTTGGGCAACGGAGATGGAACCTTCCAGCCTTGCACGGCCCTGCCCGCCATCGGAGAAATCGACGGTGTCGGCGACTTCACCGGTAATCACATATTAGACATCGCCAGCACCGATACGTACCTGCCGTCCGAGGTCGCGGTCAGCTTAGGCGCGGGCGATGGGACATTTCCAACCTACTTTACTTTCCTCGGACCAACCAGCGGATTAGGGGCCGGGGCGATCGGTGACTTCAATAACGATGGCAAGCTCGATGTAGTTACATCCGGCGGCTACCTTCTCATCCAGACCACGGTCGACCTCACGCCCATCGCCCTCAGCTTTGGCAACCAAAACGTGGGAACATCGAGTGCGGCGCAGACGGCCACCCTAACCAACGTCGGAACTTCATCTCTGGCGATCGGGAAGATCGGCATCACTGGGTCAGGATCGAAAAATTTCGGCCAAACTAACAATTGCAGCTCAATCCTGGCTGCCGGTGCGAGCTGCACGATCTCAGTCACGTTCGCGCCCGCCGCGGGCGGCACGTTCACCGCCTCTCTCCGCGTCAGTTACAAAGGCACAGGGAGCCCTCAATCGGTGACGCTGAGCGGGACAGGAGTCACCCCTCCCACCGTTACTCTGCTGCCCACCAGCTTGACTTACACAACGCAGTTGGTAGGAACCAGCAGCCCCGCGCGAGCCGCAACTCTCACCAACACAGGCGATCAGTCAGTAGCCATCTCGAACATCTCCATCTCCGGTCCGTTTACCCAAACGAACAATTGCGCACCCAGCCTCGGTCAGTTCGGGACCTGCCAGATCCAAATCGTTTTCACTCCGACGGAGCCCGGGACTGCTAGCGGAACTCTTTCCGTGACTGACAACGCCACCGGCAGCCCGCAGCAAGTTGCCCTTAGAGGAGTCGGAACCGTCATCACCCTCTCGCCGACCGCCATCAATTTTGGAAGCCAGAACATCGGCACGCTCAGCTCGGCGGCTCCGATCACGCTAAGGAATATAGGGACGACCGCAGTCAGCATTACGTCCATCGCCATCACCGGCACCGACCCAAAAGATTTTCTTGAGGCTAATAACTGCGGCAGCACTCTTGCTGCGAATGCCAGCTGCACAATTGAGGTGAAGTTCAGACCGACGGCAACCGGAGCACGTTCAGCAGCTGTCTCCATCACAGATAACGGAGGGGCAAGCCCACAAACTGTAGCGTTGTCCGGGACCGGCACGCAGAATTAAGGCCAGTGCTCACCCGCAAACTCGGGCCGCACCCGCAGCCCCACTCTGCGCTCGCATAAAATACTAATCATGAGTACAGTGCTGGTCACCGGCGGTTCTGGCTTTATCGGCAGTCATTGCATCCTGCAACTTCTCGCCGCCGGATACGAAGTTCGAACCACCATCCGCAACCTGAAACGCGAAGCCGATGTGCGCGCCATGCTCCGTCAAGGCGGAGCCGAGTCCGGCAATCGTTTGTCTTTTTTCGCCGCCGATCTCGAACGCGACGCGGGTTGGCCCCAAGCCGTCTCCGGCTGCGAGTATGTTTTGCACGTCGCGTCGCCTTTTCCCGCAACTGTTCCCAGGCATGAAGACGAGCTGATCGTGCCCGCTCGCGAAGGCGCGCTCCGCGTGCTGCGTACCGCGCGCGATGCCGGAGTCAGGCGCGTGGTGCTGACTTCCTCTTTTGCCGCGATCGGCTACGGCCACAAACCGCAAAAGGAGCCCTTCACCGAGCGCGACTGGACCGATCTCAACGGCAATGGGCTCACCGCCTACGTAAAATCAAAAACCATCGCCGAACGTGCCGCCTGGAATTTCATCACCACTCAGGCACCAGACCGCCAGGGCGGCAAGCTCGAGCTTTCCGTCGTCAATCCGGTGGGTGTTTTCGGTCCGGCTCTTGGACCGGACTATTCCACCTCCATCCTCATCGTGCAACGCCTCATGGATGGAGCCGTACCCGGACTTCCCAAGCTGTATTTCGGTGCAGTCGATGTGCGCGACGTTGCCGCCCTGCATCTCCGCGCCATGACCCACCCTGCCGGCGCCGGCGAGCGCTTTCTCGCCGTCGCCGGAGATTTCATGTCCACGCTTGATGTCGCAAAGTTGCTGAAGTCGAGCATGGGCGCGGCCGCACGAAAAGTTCCCACCCGACAATTGCCGAATTTCGTAATCCGTCTCGCCGCTCTGCGCGATCCGGCCGTGAAACAGATCGTCCCCGAGCTTGGCATGCGAAAGAATGCCACTGCCGAAAAAGCGAAGAGCATGCTCGGTTGGTCACCACGATCAAGAGAAGAATCGATCATCGCGACCGCAGAAAGCCTCCTGCGCCTCGGCCTGCTGAACGTTGCCGCATAAGACGCGACCCTTCCTCGGCGAGGCAAAATCGGCCACACTGGAGGCCATGTCTCGCAGGGCATGCTCTGTCTCTGCATCCCGATCCCTTCACGCGGTCGACGTTATTCATCAAACTTTGGTAAGCTGTCGCTTTCGCTGATTCCCCTCTGGACAGGGTGAGTTGTCAAGCAATTTACTTCCGGCGCAGTAAATGCAATATTCCAATGGCGTCAGAAACTGTCAGTGGCCAGGCATCCGGGATTTCGCAGCTTGTTTCGGCTCCGCTTACGCGAGCTGCACTTTTTCTCACCGTCACGATCAATTCCGGTGACGAAAATCGTGCTGGGGTTCTTTCCCTCTGCGCCGATCTCTCCGCGCTTTTGCGAGCTGTGGGTTTTCGCTACCTTGAAGGCACTCTCTCATGCATCATGGGCATCGGTTCGGCCGCATGGGACCGCCTTTTCGGCTTCCCACGTCCAGCCGAACTTCATCCCTTCCGCGAATTTCGCGCCGGACCACGTCATGCCGTCTCTACGCCTGGCGACTTAATCTTTCACATCCGCGCCAAGCGCATGGATCTGTGTTTCGAACTGGCCACGCAAATCATGGCTCGGCTCGAAGGCGTCGTCACCGTCGCCGATGAAGTCCACGGCTTCCGATACTTCGATGAACGCGATCTGCTGGGCTTCGTCGACGGAACCGAAAATCCAAC
>JASHTD010000057.1 GCA_030040725.1 Candidatus Sulfotelmatobacter sp.
TTGTGTTCGGCGGGAAGAAAATTTTCCACGATGTAGCGAAACCGCTTGATTCCGATGCGCAATGCATGCAATGAAGTTTGGGAACGGTTGCGCATGGCATGTTTGTGCAGTTCGCGCGCCTCCATCCAGCGCTCGAGGGCGAGATGCTTAAACAGCGCGCTGCCTAGCCGAAAACGCGCGGCACGTACGGGAAGAATCTTGCTCCAGTGGCGCCATTGCTTGTGATCAAATGCCTCAACCGCCGCTTTGGCGTCCTGCTTCTGTCCCTGTTCGCGCAGGTCGAGCATTTTGCGCAGAGCTTGCGTGGGATCGGCCAGAGGGGGTCGATCCTCAGAGGAAGCGGCTAATTCGGGATTGGCTCCGAGCGAAGGCATGGTTTCTTCGTCCGCAGCGGGAGCGCTTCCCTTCGCGGGATCGATCTTGTCGATCCATTCCTCCATCACTTGAGTGTCGCGAAGATCGCCCAGGCGCTGGAACAGGCGCTTGCCAGCCTTCTTCATGGCCTTCCAATTGGGATCGGGATCGAGCGCCATCAGGCCGTCTGCAAGCGAACGGCAGCGGCGCAGGGAGACGCGCAGGTCGTGCACCGGATCAGGGCGGAAGTCGGCGGCAACGTTGTCGCATTCCTCCAGCACTCGCAGCATCCAGTAACGGAGGCCGGTCTGGCTGGCTCGCTTTTTTTGAGAAGTTGTCGAATGCACAATCGTTCCCGATCACTAAGATATGCAGCACAACATTGTCGCCGGAGATGGCCGCCAGCGCCAGTGCCGGATGCGACTGGGTCGTGCTGCAGTTGCCGTTTTGTGCGCCACGGATAAGGCCATGGCATGCAGCTCCTGGGGAAGGATTGAGCGAGACTTTTCCCATTACCTCCGTAACATGCGACACCTTACTACCTGCATTTAACCTTTTATCGGGCAGCCCGAAGCTCGGGAGGGGTGTTTTATCGACAACGCGACCACATTTCACGCCAACCGTGCCGCCTCGGCTCGCGCGTTCGTCCACAGCTTAAACATCCTGATCAAGTATGCCAGGATGTATGGTTACGAGCATAAGCGCACAGAGGCGCAGTTCGAGGTTACCTGGAATGAGCTGCAGCAAGGGCTGCCGGCTGCCGGCGAGGGCGGCTTTCTGCTGGGCGTTTCGGATAACAAATTACTGCTGGATGGCGTACCGCTCGAAACCGGCCAGGTGGAGCGCAGCTTCGGGCAGTTGCTGACCACCGCAGGGTTGGCCAGCTTGCACTTTTCCAAAGATGTCACCATCGAAGATTTCACCCGACTGGTGCGGGCTTTTACACTCGCCGGCTCCAAAGCGCAGGACGTATCCAAGCAAATCAAAGAAGCGTTAAGCAGCGGCGGCAAGCAGAGCACGATCAAGATCAACGAAGTAAAATTTGTCGCCGCCGATCCGCTGACGGGAGATATCAGCGTTGCGGCGCAGATTGCGGCGCAAACCCTTGGACCAGAATTCAAGCAGTGGCTGAACGATCCGCAAAAACTGCTGCAGTTGATCGCCGCAGCGGAAGGCGCCAATTCCGGCGGAACGGCTCAAGGGCAGCCGGGCACGGTGGTACCTTTTGGGAGCGTTCCGAGTATTACTGTCAAAGGGGGGACGGGACAAGCCACGGGCGCGGGAACTGCTCCAGCGTGGGAAGGGACGGTCGTTCCCTTACAGGAAGCGGAAGTCGTGCAAGCGATTCGGCTGCTCACTCGATTCGGGCAGGCGCAAACCGATCCGAGCTTTAGTCCGGAAGATCTGCAGAAAGATCTGGGCGAAACCGACCCGAACACGCGTCTGAACCTGCAGCAACTGCTGGGAAGCCTGGCAGCCAAAGCGACCAAGGATGAGGAAGAAGATGCGCCGCTGTTAATGAAAGCGGCCGAACACATGGCGATCCGGTTCGCGCTCGATCGGTATTCGAAGGGCGAAGTCAAGGTCAATGCCGTGCACCAGATGATGGAGCACATGAGTCGGCAGATGGACTCCTTGCGCCAGATTCTCAAGATTCAAGAAGAGAAGATGAATAAGGCGGGCATTCTGGTCGAGTCGCATGCCGATATTCTCGACCGGATGTTCTGGGCCGAGGTGCCGGAATCGGGCAAAAAGACGGTGTTGCTATCCAATGAGGCTCCGTGCGTGCCGCCGCGCAACCTGCGGCAGTTTGTTGAAGTGTTGCTGGAGCGCGATGACAAGCAAACCTCCACAGAAATTCTGAACAATTACTCAAGCTGCGTAACGGCAAAAGACTCGGAGCCGCGCCGCAAGACCGCCATTGGGCTCAGCCAGATCGCCGATTTGTACGCGCGCCTGGGCGGCGAAGCCATGGCTGGAGCCATTCGCAAAGTAACGCAGCAGATATGCGTGGAAAAGGATGCGGAGCTGCAAAGTCTGTTGAGCGCAGCTTTCGTCCGCCTCAGCCAGGAAGCCAGTGAGGCCAAGAATTACCAGGCCGTGAACGAAGTCTGCGCCGCCATGGAAACCCTGTTGCAGCAGCGCCCGGTCATGGTGAATGACCTGCGACCCCGCGTCGGCGTGGAGAATCGCATTCCCGAGTTCATTGAAGAAGCCCTGCGCTGTGATCCCATGCCGGAGGATTTGCTGCTGATTCTGCGGCGCACCTGCCAATCGGGAGCCGAGCACCTGGCCGATCGATTCTTCCGCTGCATGCGGCGGGATGAATGTGACCGCATGGTAGAACTGGTGAAGGAATTGGGAAGCCCGGCGCTCGTGCAGCTTCGCGAAATCCTGCGCACTGGCCAGTCGCGGCAGGCCTCAGCGGTGGTGGGCCTGCTCAGCCGTCTCGATGTGGGGACACTGCTTGAGCTTTTACCCGTGCGCATGCCGGAGTGGAACCGCTTCTATCATGACATTGTCGTGCGCCAGATTGCCTATGGCGCCGCGCCCGATCGCGGGCGGACGTTATTGGAACTGGCGGAAATTCTGGATTCTCTGGTTTTGCCTGAGACAATCGATGAAATCGGCATGAGCGGAGACTTGACCGCGGCACCGCCGCTGCAGGCGATGGCTCGGCCGGGCGAAGCTGCGTCGCGCTCTCCGTTTATTCAGCTGAAAGCGATCGAATCGCTTGGCAGGCTGCGCGATAACGAGTCGCTGACCCTGCTTCGCGAAATTGTCGAGACGAAGAAAACCTTCGGGTGGGTTCATCACCGCGAGTTGCGAGTCGCCGCGGCGCAATCGCTGGCCAAGACCGATCCGCGTTACAGCGCGCAGATTCTTTCCGACAGCAGTCTCGAACCTTCCGAATTGGCGATTGCGCCTCTCGATACCGCTCCGGCGTGCCCGTGGGTTCGGCAGCGCCGCTATGAACGGATGGTGCTGGCGCGTACGGTTCCGGCGACGATTGGAAGCTCGTGGGGAAAATCAAAGATCCTGATTCGTGAATTGAGCCTCGGCGGCGGCATGGGCACAAAGGAAGATAATCTCCGCATCGGCAGCGAAGCGGATCTCGAAATTTCTCTCGGCATGCGAACCAAGATCAAAGCTCATGTGCTCTTGCGGCGGGCTCGCGTGAACGAAGTTGGATTTGAAATCGTAAGCACCGATCTTGAAAGCCGCTACCGTTTGCGGCGCTTGCTGGTGGAAGCGCTTAATCGTGTTCCGCAGAAAAAAGAAGACGATTGGGTCGGACAGCGTAAAAGCTGAACCCGCCGAATTTTTCTAAGCCCCCACAAAAAAGCCTCTGCCGCAGCAGAGGCTTTCTCGCGAAAACAGGAGAATTCTTACTTGACCTTCACGAAGATGATCACCAGCGTGTACAGCGCGAGGGACTCAATTAGCGCCAGTCCCAAAATCAACGCTAACTGAATGCCCGGGCGCGCGGCTGGATTGCGGGCCAGACTCTCAGCGGCCGACGCAGTCGCCTTGCCTTGCGCCAGGGCGCAAATGCCGGATGCGAATGCCATAGAGAACCCTGCGGCGATTGCCACCCAGTTGGTTCCGGCCTCGGCTCCACCCTGCGCAAACGCGGGAACCGCGAACGAGAGCACGGAAAGTGCCATGAACAGCTTGCCTAGCGTACCTAGCGTAATTCGGCTCATTGTGTTTCTCCTCGTATAAAATACCGCCAGTGGGTGGTTGACGCCATACCTTGCAGACGCCCTCACGCTTGCGGAAAACCTGGACCAGTTGCCAGTGGTCAGTAGCTAGTTGTGACCGCTTTTCTAGCTACTGGCACTAGTCACTGACATCAATGCTCTTCCGAAACTGCGCCCTGCAAATAAACCGTAGTCAACAGGACAAAAATATATGTTTGCAGCAGCGAAACGAATATATGCAATCCCAGAAATGGGATTGGCATTGCAACAGGCACAAGTGAGATGAAAACCAGGGTAACCATGTCTCCCGCAAACATGTTTGCGAAAAGACGAACGGTTAACGAGAGCACTCGCGCCAGGTGGCTGATTAATTCAATCGGAATCATCAGCGGGGCGAGAACGGGCATGGGCCCCGCAAAGTGCTTAAGGTAGCCAACGCCGGAATGCTTGAAGCCTTGCGTCTGATAGTAGAGAAACGCACCGATAGCGCATCCCAAGGGCACAATGGGTACCGCCGTAGGCGATTCGAAGGTCGGGATAAGTCCGATCAGATTCGAGCAAAGGATGAAAAGCGTCAACGTCATCAAGAATGCCGTGTAAGGCTCGCTGTGATGACCGATGATCTCGTTGCTCTGCTCCTGAATCAATCCTTCCAGCCATTCAAAGGTATGTTGGAGACTGCCAGGGTTATCGACCGAGAGCCGCGAACGCAGCATGAGAAATACGATCAGCAAAAAGCCAAAGATCAAAAGCTCCATCGCCAGCGAATTGGAGATGGGAGCCTGCGCATATTTTGGCTGGATGTGAAGCAGGCGCAGGAAAGGCGTAACAATCCCCGCAAACAGAGCGTTCAGAAGATGCGTGAACCAGAGTTGCTCGGGCATAAGAAGCTCTTAACCTGCCGATCCTGGCGGTTCTCCTGAGCGGCAGCACTTACAACCCGTGCGCCAGCGCGGCATAGACTTCGTACATGGCTTCGCAGAGAATGGCCGCTACGGGCAAAAATAAGCCCGCAAGAAGCCCATGCAGGCTCGCGGGTGAAACAGTCAATATAGCATAGGCGCCGATGGCCATCAAAACGTAGCGCAGCAGGAAGCGAAAGACGATTCCCTGCCCTGATCCTGGCGTCGCTGTTCCAGTAGCGCGGTCGGCGAAGCCGGCGATCACCCGCTTCAGCCAGTGAAAATTTACCCAGGCGATGGCGCAGCCGAAAGCGAGTCCGAGCGCTGGGCGGAAGCCCAACATCCATGCAGCGGCAGCGACCAGAACCGGCGAGAGCAGCAGCATGAAACGGTCGACGCGCCGCAGAGCCCCGGAATAGAAAGCTTCAGCGGCGATCGTCTGGGCCAAATTTGCTTCGCCTCGAGGTTCATCAGCCATGGCAAAACGATTTAGCGGGCAGCCCTCCCATCATGGTAAGCGAACTTCGGAGTGGACCCGGACTATCTCGCCGGACGGTGCTCACTGCGAATCGCGCATAACCAAACGAATCAGATCGGCAAATCCGGCGACTCCGCCGAGAATTAATCCGACGAGATAGAGCCACGTAGTATGTAGCCACCGATCAAGGGCCGCACCTGCAAGCCACCCCACGACTACAGCGGCGGGAAAAATCATCGCCAATTCGCTGTAGCGCGCCACCTGCACCCAGAAATTCTCTTTGCGTTCGGAGTCTTGCTGATCAGGATCTCGCTGGAGTGGAGATGGCATGGCCTGCGTTACCAATCTGAGTTTATCAACGTGAGTCAAAAGGGCAGACGCCGAAGCCGTGTTCAGTGCATCAACTTGGCCACTGACGGATTTGTTGCCACACCCATCAGCCAGTCCACCATACCAATAAAGCGCTCGGGCATGATTCCGATGAACACTGTGGCGAATGCGGTGATCGCCAGCGCGGTACGCATGCTCCAGCTTACCGGCAGCCTGCCTTCCTCTTCCGGCTGGCCCATGAACATGGCGTTCGCCATCTTCAGATAGTAGTAGAGGCCAAAGACCGAATAGAGTACGCCCAGCGAGGCGAGCGCATAGTGTCCGCTCTCGATCAGGCTGAGGAAAATAAAATACTTGCCGTAGAAGCCGGCCAGCGGCGGAATGCCCGCCAGCGAAAGCAGGAAGATCAGCATGAGCACGGCTTCGATGGGAGCGCGCGCATAAAGGCCGTTCAGGTCGTCAAGTTCGTCGCCGATTACCTTACGATGGCGCAACGAAGTGATGACGCCAAAGGCGCCGAGGTTCATGAAGGTGTAGACGAGCAGGTAAATCAGAATCCCTTTGAAACCGTCGGGGTTCAGTTCGTAGGCCGTACCGGCGATCAGGCCCAGCAGCATGTAGCCGACATGAGCGATCGAAGAGTATGCCAGCAGGCGCTTGGTGTTCGACTCGGTAAGCGCCGCGAAGTTTGCGCCAGTCATGGTGGCAATGGAAACAAACACCAGCATGGGCGCCCACACCGAACGCATGGGATAAAGTCCCCAGAGCAGAATGCGGAGAAGCATCGCCCATCCGGCGGCCTTCACGGCAACCGACATGAATCCGGTAATGCAGGTAGGCGCACCCTCATAGGCGTCCGGCGCCCACTGATGAAACGGCACGGCGGCGACTTTAAACAGCAGGCCGGTCATGGTGGTGAGCAAGGCAATGATCGCAACCGGGTCGTGAGGGTTTCGCGCGAGAATCCGGGCGATCTCATGGCTGATGCCCGTGAGATTGGTGGTTCCAGTAAGGCCGTACAAAAGCGACAACCCGTAGGCGAAGATGCCGGAGGAAAATGCGCCAAGCAACAGATATTTCAGCGCTGCTTCATTCGACCGGCGATCGCGCCGCAGAAAACCCACGAGCACGTAAGTGGAAATCGCCATCAGTTCCAGACCGATGAAGATCAGCACGATGTCGAACCCGGAAGCCATGCACATCATGCCCACCACCGAGAGCAACATCAGCGAATAATATTCGCCGTGATTCTCGTGCTCGGTCTGCATGTAGCGCACCGACATGAGAATGGAAATCGCCGTGCCCGCCAGAAACAAATAGAAAAAGAAAACAGCAAAGCGATCAACCACCATGGTGCCCATCATGGCCTGACTACCCATGTGGGCGTAGGGTGTGGATTTCATCCAGAACTGGATCTTCAACACGCCGCCAGTCGCAAAAGCCACGCCAATCAGCGCGGTGACGGCGTTGACCCACTTTGATTCCGGCGG
>JASHTD010000058.1 GCA_030040725.1 Candidatus Sulfotelmatobacter sp.
AGGGGTGAATCAGGTGACAGCGCTTGCACTAAAGGAGCAGGTGGGCATGGGTGGCGATGGAGTTGGTGTGGGGAGTGGGATCACGATTTGGGCTGTGGCGGAGGAAAGTCCGGAGAAACTTACTGCCAAGCAGTTGGGGGAGATTGCGGAGGCGGAGTTTATTGCCAAGGCGGTGGGGATGGGGTTTGTGGTGGCGAAGCCCTGGGGAGATAGCGAGCCGTATGACTTTATTGTGAATCCGAAGAAGAGTTTTTATTTTTGGCGGGTCCAGTTGAAGTCGGCGCACACGGTGGGGGCGGATGGAGGGTGCAGCTTTCGGGCGCACGATGGTGAACAGAAGTCGTATACGGCGGAGGATATTGATGCGCTGGTTGCGTATGCGCGTCCGATGAACGCGTGGTACGTGATGCCGGTGCGGGTGGTGGAGGAGTTGAAGTCGTTGATGCTGTATCCGGAGAGCCGGAGGTTGCGGTCACGGTTTGAGCGGTGGAGAGAGCGCTGGGAAGTTTTTCGGAAAGCGGTGCGGAGAGGGCGGAGATAAAGCAGGTTCCTCACCGCTCCTGTGGAGCGGTTCGGAATGACAAATTGGTTGGAGGCGGGCGATTTCATCGCAGCGCTGAAAGCGCTGCGTCACCCAAAATCGCAGGGTGAAGGGTTCGGCGAAAGCGGCGGTCCCACGTCTCGCAAAGGCGGCGAGACCCTTCGGCTTCGCTCAGGGCAAGCTATGGGGCACCCGGCAACTGCGTTCTAGTGGCGGCTGGGAGATCCGACGAGCGCGGCGCCGGGCATGGCTTGCGTGGTGCCGAGCATAAATTGATCTCCGCCGCCATCTTCCTCGGCTTCGCCGTTGGGACCGTAGACGGTGAAGGCGTCGGGTTGCTCGACGCTGACGTAACCGTATTGATCGGCGGTGATGGAGAGTGTGCCACCCTGGAATTCAGTGAGCTTAGTGATGCGAAGATTGCTTTTGCGGACGCGGACCGGCGTGTTTTCATTGGTGCCAATGAAGTCGGATCCAATGAAAAGGAAGTTCTGGTTGGCGGCCATGTAAGCGGAGACATCGGTGCCGCCGAGAAGGGGCAACTTAATGGTGTCGGTCAGCGTAACGGAAACGGTATCAAACGTGGCAGTTACGGTATCGGTTTTTGTGTAGACATAGAGCACCATCGGATTGGCACCGGCGTCAACGATGTAGATTGCGCGAGTGACGACGTCGCCGTTGACAGAAGGACTGCCTTCCAGCATGGCTCCGATGGTGACGAATGGGCCGAGGCTTCCAGAGCCATAACATCCGGAGCTTTCAGAAGTAGAGCCGCAGACGGTCCACATGAGACTGGCGTAGGTGCCGCTGTAAGTGGTGTAAAGGTTGGCGTCGGGCGCAACGGGAGGCGTCTGCGCCTGGAGTGAAATGGCGGCGAGCATCAACACAAAGATGGACACGACGCGGGAAGCGGTCGAGTGAAACATGGGAGTTCTCCTTTGAGCCGTTTCGATCGCGATGTGTCGCGTCGAGGGGAGTGGCGGACATTTTGTCCGCGCTGTGGCGGTTTGTCAATGTGAAGGAATTTGCAATGACTCGCAGCGCTGAAAGCGCGCCACCCAAGGACCTTCTAACGCTGGGCGCTTCCATTTTGTTGCGCGCGAGATTCCTCGCCACCCGGCCGGCGGGGGGGATTTGTCAATTCGATTGCGCTGGGACAGCGGTCGTATAGATCGCGTAGGTGTCTGTTTTCCGCACTTTGTTCAGGGAGTCGAATACGTTGTAACGCGGGTTGGCGTAGACGATCCAACAGGGCTGAGAGAGCGCGGCGATCCTCGCCGCCATGGTTCGCATGACGGACTCAAAGGCGGGATTGTAGAAGAACAGAACCAGCGGACCCTGGGGAAACTGAAAGGCAGTCATGTCCTGGCAGATGCTTTCGATGCGTCCGCATTTCTGAGTCTGGCTGCGATAACTGTGGAGATTCCGGCAGGCGGCCTGGTGAAGCTCAGGAGCGTATTCGACGCCGATGATGCGAGCAAAGGGAAACTCGGAAGCCACAAGCAGCACACGGCCCTTGCCGGAGCCGAAATCAATGAAGGTAAATTCTGCAGCATCAATCGGCAGGGCCGCGATGGTCTCCCAGATCAGTTTCACGGGGGCGGGGTCGTAGTTCGCGCCGTCCATCCAGTTTCGACTGCTGACGCGCAAATCGCTGGCATGTACGCGCTGCGAAGTTTCGATGTCGTGCTCCAGATCGAAGGGGTCTGCGGTGCGGATGGAGCTGAAACGCTTGGCTTCTCTGTGATCGCGCCACCAGCGAAAGGGTGCAACCCCCAACAGGACCAGCGTTCCCCAAACCCCATGAGACTTAACGGACCTTTCAAGTCTGGGGCGAATGGTTCTGTGAATGGCGGGCATAGAGAAAACAGTAGTTTGCGATCGAAGAGCCCGCCAGCTTCGGCGAGCGTTGCCGGCTTCATTATGACCTGCTCGAACACTCGTGTGAAGGGCGGGGCATCCAACCCGACACCACGCAGTCTGGCTCGCCTCTCGCTGGCTCTATCCTCCTGCCCGGAAGGTGCGATTTCAAAAACATCAACTTTGGCGGAGTAGGATTTGCATCGTAGCGCAAAACCGCCGTAGATTTGTGAGGAAAAGGTTAGCCAACTGCTTCCCATTTCCAACGATGCAGCTCGAATTCATTCCATGCGGCGCGATCAGCGCGGACGCCTCAAAAGAGATCGAGGCCTTTCTCGACTCCCGGTCCAGCAGCGATATCGATATATTTCAATATCCGAGATGGTCGCCGGAAAACCGTTGTGCGATCTATCGCTCGGGCGGGCAAATCCGCTGGTTTACTCTGATTCCGACGGTGTATCCGCTGGGAATCCAGAGATGGATCCGCGCGGCTCATCTGGGCCGAGGGCCGTTCTGTGATGAGCTCGGGATGTGGCAAGAAGGTTGTATGCAACTGGCGGTCGAGCTCAAGAAAGAAGGATACGCATACTTGCACATGTACCCTGCCTGGACAGAGGAGCCGCAATTCGATGCAGGCCATGATTCCGGTTGGGTAAAGAGCGATAGCGGGCGTTACACCTTGCGGTTGAAACTGGACCGCTCGGACGAGGAACTGTTTGAGGGCTTCCGCAAAACTACGCGGTATGACATCCGGCGCGCGTTGCGCGAGGGAGTGGAAGTAGACATTCCGAAATGCGGTGATGACTTGCAGGAGTATGTTCGAATCCACGAGAAACTTGAACAAGAGAGGCGGTTCGGGCTCAAGGCAACGAATGTCATCCATCGCATTCAATGGCTTATGGACAGCGGACGGGGCACTTTATTGCTGGCCCGCCATCAGGGCCGCCTGATGGGAGGAGTTGTCCTGGCCAGAACCGGACGCCTATGCACCTATGTTTGGGGAGCCACTACAAAGGCCGAAAAATTCAGCGCCGGACAGCTCTTACAGTACCGGGCGTTCCAATGGGCCAAGTCAGCGGGATGCACGGAATACGATTTCGGCAATTACTGGCCGGGAGCTACCACCGGGCCGTATTGGTTTAAGGCAGGCTTTGGGGGAAGCCCGATCCACTATGTCGCAACCCGATACATGGTGCTGCACCCGGTGCGGCACCAAATTGTTCTCCAGAGCGAAAGAGTCAAGAGCTACGCACGACGTCTTCGGCGGGCTTAGCGTGAAGTTTGGGGAAGCATCCGCTAAGCGAATGCTTCCGCTGCAGCTTTGATCTGGGTGATCCGGCGCGGCGGAAGCCGCGCCCTTTCCAAAATGTTTGTTCTCACCCAAGCCAAAGGAAGGCTTGGATGGGGCACCCTCAGTTTGGAGGGTTAGCGGACGATTTCGTAGACGGCGCCGTTGTTGTAGGCTCCGCCGTTTTCGGTGGTGCCGTAGAGATTGCCGGAGCTATCGAGAATCGGGCCGGAGCCGGGGGAATAGCCGTCTCCGCCGGCGGAGTTAAAGTTGTGGAGGATGGTCTCTTTCCATTGGCCGTTGGCCTGAGGCGATAACTCGAACACGGTACCGACGCCGTAGGTTCCGCCGTAGCCGGTTGCGCCGTAGATATTACCGGCCGCATCGAAGGCGAGAGCGCCCGAGCCATTATTTCCGTCGCCGCTGGAGTTGAAGTTATGCAGAATGGTTAATTTCCATGTGCCGGTTGCGCGGCTCAACTCGAAAACTCCGCCGAGACCGTAACGGCCGCCGCCGGTGGTCATGCCGTAAAGATTTCCTGTGGAGTCGATTGACAAGGGAGTAAAGGGGCTGGAACCGCTGCTGTTGCTGAAATTGAAGATAACTTTTTCTTTCCAGCCTCCTTGGGGAGTTGGGCTGACTTCGAAAGCCACGCCGCAGCCGCTATTGCATGCCGAAGACAAGCCGCCGAAGCCGGTGGTGCCGTAGAGATTGCCGGCGCTATCCATGACGAGGCCGGGAGTGGGTTGCCATCCATCGGTGTCATGGAAGTTGTGCAGGATATTTTCTTTCCATCCGCCGCCGGGGAGCGGGCTCAACTGGAAGACGGTGCCGTTTCCGTAGAGGCCTCCACCGGTCGTGGTGCCGTAGGCGTTGCCGAGTTTATCGAAGATGATGCCAGAGCGCGGGAAGGTTCCGTCGTGACCATGAGGGCTGAAATCGTGCAGACTGGTTTCGTTCCAGGGTCCGCTGGAGCTGGGGGTTAACTCGAATGCGGTTCCGTCGTTCAAGACGCCGCCGAACCAAGTGGTGCCGTAAAGATTGCCGGAGGAGTCGAACGTCAGTGGAGACGTGGGCCAGGCGGCGCCGATGCCATTGAAGCTGATCAGGCTGGTTTGCGACCAGCCGTCGGAGCCGGATGTGAGTTTGAAAACCGTGCCCCAGCCGTAGATTCCTCCGTTGGAGGTAGTGCCATAGAGATTTCCCGAGCCGTCGAAGACGAGGGGCCCGACGGGTTCGTTGCCATCGCTGGGAACATTGCCGTTGAAGCTATAAAGAATGACTTCCTGAGCAGACGCGCTCTGAGTTGCAGAAACTGCAGACAGAAACGAAGCCAGAACTACCGCAATTCCGACGACGAGACTCCTGCGCATAATCGGTTTCCTCCGCGGCATTGAGCCGGATCTTTCCAGATTGACTGCGAAGCGCAGGGATTGTACCACGGAGCCAAGCGGTGAGGCCGTGTGGAAATGGCCGCTGGGCGCACGGTTTGGCGTCCAGGGTTCGGCTCGCGGTGTCGCCAAAATGGCCCGGCTACTTAATGCTTTTCATGGCGAGCATGGTGCCGTAATCGTGGCCGCTGGGGTCGACGGCGCGGGCGACGACGGATGTAAAGGCATCGCGCAGCTCGGGGAACTTTGAGACGAGGGCTTTCATCACGGCCATATTACTTTCGTAGGTCTGGTTGGAATCGGCGATGCTCGGCACCTGATATTTCACGATCAAATCCAAATCGTTACCGACGACTTCGGGAAACAGGGCGATGAGCTTATACGTCGTCGCTCCGGCAGAAAGATCGGAGGTTTTGCCTTCTTCGGGGAAATCGGCGGGCTGCACCTTCTGCGACTCGTCATAGAGCTTGTCAGTGGCGGCGGTGCTCATGAAGGGCAGAGGGGAAATCAAAGTACGCGCCACCACGTAGTAGAGCCATGCATTGTGGGTTTCGCCCTTTTTCTGGAAAGCCTCGGCCTGCGAGATGAACCAGTTGCTGTCGTGGCCATTGAAGTGGGCATCTTTGATATAAAGCCCGCCGAGTTTCCAGTCGGAACCCTGCTGCTGAAGAATTTCCGAAACCGTGTAAACGCCCTTTGCCGAAGGCGCATCGAGGATGACGACGCCGTATTTTCCGGGAGCGAGGCCGTTCAAATAAAAGGCAGCACTGCCGGAGGTCTGGCCGTTGCGTCCGAAGACGCCGCAGAAAAATTCCGCGTGAGAGAGTGGCTCGGTGCCTTGCGCCGTCAAAAGAAACGCCGGACGCGCGGTTGGCGCAGCGGCGGCAAGAGCCGACTGGTTTGCGGTGATGGTGGCGGCGATGCCGGAAAAATCGGCGGTGAGGGCGGGGATGGAATTCTGGCGAAGCGTGGCGGTGTCGCCTTTGGCGATCAAGTCGTAATAATGAAGAGCCGTGTTGGTCAGCGCGGTCTGCGTGGCGGCATCCATATCGCTCGAGGTTTCGCAGTTCGTCTGCGCGAGCGCGATCGCGGGGCAAAGTGCCAGCAGAGCAAGGGCACCAAGTTGCATGAAACGCAGCGAGGCGCCAGATGGACGATTGTCGATCAACGAGCGGAGGCCGGCGAAGCGGCGACTTAACTTAAGTGGATCGATCACGGGCTTTTCTCCCAGAGCATATTAATCCCAGGGGGACATCAATGTATTGAATTGAGTCATTCTCTATTCGAACTTCCCCCTGCAAGAGACTTATGTCAATACGTTCTATCGGGTACGGCACGAGGGTGCTGGCTCGCTGGGATCCTTCACTGCGCAAAGAACGCTTGTTCAGGATGACAATCAAACTGGGCCGCTTGCGGCACGAAAGACAGGGATGGAAGTTAGGCTACGGGTGGTAAAATGGCGTTATTCTGCGAAGTTGCACGATCCAAAAGGGTTTCGAGCATGCCAGAGGGCGGGGTAGCGATGAAACGGAGTCTGATGCGCTGGGGAGTGGTTGGAGGTTTGTTCGCAGCCGGGTTTTTCTGTCTGCCGATGAATGCCCTCGCTGACACGACTCAGACGCCGGCGAACACGAAACCGAAAACCGTCCCGCATCATGTGCACAGGGCAGCGAAGAAAGCGCTGCCACCTTTGCCGAACGGCACGCGAGGCCCGGTTCCGCAGGTTCCGCTGGATTCTTTGCCGGCGGTGACTCCGGAAGTCACTTTTCAGGGCGGATTGCTGACCATTGCAGCTCCCAACTCGACACTAGGGGATGTTCTGCGCGCAGTACGCAAAGAGACTTCGGCCGAGATCGACGTTCCGGCGAACGCGACTGAGCGGGTTGCGGTGCACCTCGGTCCGGCTCCGCCGCGCGATGTAATGGCTGATCTGCTGAACGGATCGCACTTCAACTACATTCTGCTCGGTTCAGCCGAGAACGACGCCGCTTTGGTGCGGGTGGTGCTGGTGGCGAAGACCGGGCCGGATAATCCGGATACTACCACCGCGCAAGCGAACGCCGCTCCCGCGCCGGTGACAGCCAAGCCGGCAGACGATGCCGATACAGCGGATAATACGGTCGATCCCGCGGTAGACCAGGCCGCGACCGAGGCCGACGAGACGCCTCCAGACGAACCCGGGGTGAAGACGCCGCAGGAGATGTTGCAGGAGATGCAACAACGTCAAATGCAATTGCAGCAGCAACAGCAGCAGGGGGAAAATAACGGGCAGGCGACGCCTACGCCAGGTTATCCTCCACCGGGCGGCGTGATGACGCCGCAGCGGCCGCCGATGATGCCGCAGCCGCAGCAGCCTCCGCAGGAACAATAAGGGGTTAGGCCGAAGTCAGGCGGTTTACGGCCGGTCTCCGCTTCGCGAAAGTTGGAAGCGCGTCTGGGAAACCGGAATCGGGTGGTGAGTCTGAGCGGCTACTTCGCTATCCGACTTGTTTAGCAATTCCTGCAGCAAATCCCAATCGTGAGTAACGTCGCTCTCGGAGGCTTTGGGGACGCCGCGTTTCAGCTCCGCGCGCAAGCGGGCCTCAACTAGTTGCTCGGTAAAAGAGCTGGCGGCCGGGTCTGAGAAAAGATTACTTTCTGCGACGCCGACGCTCACGAGTTCCGCGCCGTTTCGGATATGAAACACCGGACGGCCGTTGGCATCGAAATCCGGCATCGCATTGCGTAAAAGGCGATGCAAACGGTCCGACCGGAGGATGCTCCATTGGCGGCTTTCGCTGGTGCCCAGCAGGTGATTCAATTCCAACTGATAAGAGCGGCGGTCTTCAGCTCCGAGCGGCTTTTCCAGATCGCGATCGGCGCTGTAAACCAGAGCGTGCCGTGAGGGATCAAAACGTCCAGCGCCCGTACCGACATAGACCGCCGCTACGCAGCCGGCAAAAATGGGGCTGACCACCGCGCTCGGCACGATATATTTTTTCGATTTGAAGAACGATTCGACGACGCCATGCACCGGCTCGCTGCGCGACTCAAGACCGGGAACTTGCGGAATGACATACCGTGATAGTTCCACTTCCGGATGGCGCGATGCATACTTGATCAAAGTCTTGGCCATCTGCTTGGGGGTGGTAATGCCGACATCGGCGACCACGCTGCGATGCAGAGCCTTGGGATAATAGAAATTGATGACATCTTTTACGAAGTCGGCGCAGTTGCGCGACACGGTGCGGAAGTGGGAGTGGTTGACGGACGAATTGTATTTCTCGATAAACGCAGCATCCTGCGCAGGGGTGGTTGCGACCTGGAACGCATAAACCGTACGGTCATAGGACGTGCCTACAAGTTCATACCAGTTCCCGCCGGGTGTAGTTCCATTGGGCGCGTCGGCCGCGATATCTTCGAGATACTTTCGCCGATATTGGTCGCGCAGAAAGTTCACCAGCTTGGAATCGGCATAAAGCGGAATGTCATCGGCATCATCGACCGCATATAAGTAAGGAATGAGAGGGATGGCCAGCCAGTCGTAGCCGTTGACGCCGTCATAGCGGCTGATGACTGCACCCAACTCGCCGGGTTCGCAAGGGCGCAGCCTAAGTGGAGTTTCGGCGCAGATTCCGGAGAAGTAGACAGCGGCATGTCCGGTAGCGGTGAAGAATCCCAGCTTGCCGTAAGGCTCTTCGAGAAGCAATGTGGCAGAGGCGTGTGCCACGCTGGCGCACGCGGTCGCGAGCACCAATAGCATGCTCAGCGCGCGCCCAATTTTGCTACCCCAGGACATACTTTTCCCTACAATAAAGTCCGTAATAAGAACCCTCAATTCAAAGAATAGTTGCCGCCTATCGCAAATGCGAGTTACCGAAGTCAGGCGCGAAATCCGCGCCGAAAGTCTGTAAACCCATGGATATCAGATAAATACGTCAGCCTGAAATACAGGGCGGCTAAAAGTCAGTGAATCGCTTGCGGCAGGTATTAAAACCGTAAACGCTTTTTTCCGAGACTAGAAGCTTGCGGCACTGGCGCAGATTTTTAATCGGCAAGGCCAATTCCGCTTCGTGCGATAGTGGATTCTCAGGAGTGTTCGCGGCTTCAAGAAGGAATCTGCTGTATGTCGAAGTTGGCGGAGCCTCACTAGGATCACTTCCGCTCGATCAACTCCGTTCCAAGCAGAGGCTTCGTCTATGCTTCGCAATGCCGGGTTTTCCTTGTTCGTGGTTCTCGTTGCGACCTTCGCCAGTTCAGTTCTGGCTTTCTCCCAGGTTGCTCCTTCACAAACTGACGCAAGCGAGCAAGCCGCGGCGGCGAGTTCTTCTGTCGCATTCGTGTACGTGTCGGCGCAAAAAGGAAGCAATTATGAAGTCAACGAGTATGGCGCCGCTGCGAGTGGTCAGCTCACACCGATTTCCGGCTCACCGTTTCCCGCAAACGCAAACTATCTTGCTTCGAACAGCAAATATCTTTTCGGTTCCAACGGAATCGACATTTATTCATTTTCCATCGCGTCGGATGGAGCGCTGACGCAAGTCGCGACGGTGAACGCGCGCAATTACAACGAGGATGAGTGTGGGGGCCCGGAAAATCTGTTCGTCGACCGCACGGGGACAACCCTGTACGATCCGGACTTGCTGGGCAATATTTGCGCGAACAATGCGTACCAGGCCTTTAGTGTCGACAACTCGACTGGAGGGTTGACTTACCTTGGATCGGTGATTGCGAGTCCCGCGTTCAATACGCCTTTGAACTTCATTGGCAACAACGTGTACGGCTACAGCTCCGACTGTTACCGCAACGAACCGGGCCTGTTCGGATATGCGCGCGGCAGTGCCGGCGAGTTGATGGAAATGAATGTCACGGCTCAAGTACCGAAGGCGCCGCCGGGCGATTACTACTGTCCAAGTCTTGCTTCGACTGATTCAGCCAACCATATCGCGATTCCGATGATGCCGATGAGCGTTTCGACTTTGCAGCCGGATGGCCCGTCGCAGATCGCGGTGTACAGCGCCGACAGCTCGGGAAATCTGACGACAAGCAGCACGGCGGGCAACATGGCAAAGACCGCGGTGAATACCGTGACAGACATCCGCATTTCGCCGAACGGCAAACTGATTGGGGTCGCGGGAACGGCCGGATTGCAGGTCTTTCATTTCAACGGTGCGAATCCGGTAACCCATTTCACTGGATTGCTGACAGGCGAGGAAGTCGACCACATTGCGTGGGACAGCGGCGGCCATCTGTATGCGATCAGCAGTGCGGCGGGGAAATTGACGGTGTTCACGGTGACTTCGACCGGCGCGAACGAGGCCGCGGGCTCGCCGTATGCGATCGGCAACCCGCAGAATCTGGCGGTGATGGAGAAGTAGTACGTTCCGGGAAAGAAAACAGGGCGGTGATGTTACAAGCAACGATCCCACTCAAGCCAAAGCGGGCTTGAGTGGGGCACCCGCTTTCTGTGAGGGGGAGCTCACGTGAGCTTGCGCACTGCCCATTCTGCGCTTTCGCGCAAGACTTCATCTTCGTCTTCGGCTTTGTTTTGCGCGAGTTTTTCGAGGGCGGGGAGGAATTTTTTGTCGCCGCTATTGCCCATGGCGATGACCGCGTTGCGGCGCAGGCCGCCACTCTTCGAGCGGCGCAGGGGAGAACTGCGGAAGAGGCGGCGAAATTCGTCGTCGCTTATTTCTACAAGCCATTCGAGCGCAGGGTTCACCAACTCAGAGCGCGGCTGAAATTCGGGAGCGGCGGTTGCGGGGGCTTTCCGATTCCAGGGGCAGACATCCTGGCAAATATCGCAGCCGAAAATGTGACGGCCGATCTGCGAGCGAAGATCGTCGTCATCGGGAAGCTGCCCGCGTTTCTCGATGGTGAGATAGGCGATGCATTTGTTGGAATCGAGCTGGTAGGGTGCAGTGAAGGCGTGAGTGGGACATGCGTCGATACAGCGAGTGCAGGAGCCGCAGCGATCGGGAGCGGGCAGGCCGGCTGCTTGCGGAGCGAGATCGAGCGAGGTGAGGATCACGCCGAGAAACAGCCATGAGCCGAGTTTTTGATTGATGATGCAGGTGTTTTTGCCGATCCATCCGATGCCGGCATATTTGGCGACTACACGCTCGACGATCGGGCCGGTATCGACGTAGCAGCGAGTGATGAGGGGTGGGCTGTTATCGGGAGTGATTGCCGGACTCGATGATGCCGGGTTTGCAAACGCGTTTTGCAACGCGGTCTCGACCTGGCGCAACCGGCGCATGACGGACTCGTGATAGTCTTCGCGGCTCCAGGCGTAGCGGGAGATCCAGCCGCGAGTTTTATCGGTGAGTTGCGTGGAGTAGGGTTGTGCCGTGTTGTAGTTGATGGCACAGACGATGACGCTGTGGGCCCAGGGAGCGGCGTGAGCCAGCGAGGACCGCTTCAGGCGTCCTTGGCCGTCGCGAGATTCAAGATACTTCATCTCTCCAGCGCGGCCCTCGGCAATCCAACGAGGAAAATATTCGAGCTCTTTCGGATCGTTTACGGAAGCGACGCCGGAGAGTTCAAAACCCGCGTCGGTTGCGGATTTCTTGATGAGCGCCGAAATTTCAGGAGAAATGAACATCAAATATTTGCGCGGTATAGCTCAGTCTGAGACACACCGAGTAATCAGAGATTATGCACGCGAGATCCCTCCACCCGCTGGTAAAAAATGCGGGCGTTCGGGATGACACCATTGAATGGACCGAGAGCAATGTGAGGTCTGCTGGTCGAGGGTTCGTGATCTTCTCCGTTTCACGAGAAACTATGCGCGCGAGATCCCTCGACTCGCTGGTAAAAGCGCGAGTCTTCGGGATGACGCCGCTGAATGGATCGGTCGTTTGATGAACTTGGTGGCTCGTTCCGATTCGGGAAGGCCCTCACTTTTTTTGGCGGCATGAACATTTCCTTCCCTTGACCAGCGTATAGGCTTTTTTCCACGGAGTCACGCAAGGTACGTTTCGCGACTCAAATTTTTTTCAGGAGAAGTTTCTATGCCGCCACTCAGCCGCACCACCACTCCTACCATTGAGATTTCAGTGATCAACGAAAGCACGGTTTTGGCCGACAATGACGTTGCTCCAGTTGTAGCCGCGCTGCAGAAGCAGGTCAGCGACGATTTCTACCCCGTATGGGGGACGAACGCCGAATTGAAGATTGTGAGCAAGGGCGCGCAACCGCCCAGCGGAAGCTGGTGGCTGGTGCTGCTGGACGATTCCGACCAGGCAAATGCACTGGGCTACCATGACATGACTACGGAAGGATTGCCCATTGGCAAAGTGTTTGCCGCGAGCGATCTGAAAGTCGGGACATCGTGGACGGTGACGGCCAGCCACGAACTGCTCGAGATGCTGGGCGACCCCAACATCAACCTCACTGTGTTCGTGCAGAACACCAACACCGCCGGAATGCTCTACGCGTACGAGGTGTGTGATGCCTGCGAAGACGACAGCTTGGGCTACAGAATCGACAACGTTCTGGTTTCGGACTTCGTCTATCCGGCGTGGTTCGAGAGTTTCCGGGGCGAAGGCACAACCCAGTTCGACCGCATGAACAAACTGCACAATCCATTTCAGTTGGCGGTGGGTGGGTACATCGGTATTTTCAATGTAACTACGGGCAGCGGATGGACGCAAAAGACCGATCAGCGCGCGACAAATTTGCTGCACCGGGGCGCGGTTGGCACGCGACGGGAACGGCGCACGATTCCGCACGATCAATGGGTCGCGAGCCTGCCGCAGAGAAAGATTGCGAGCAATGCGCAGAAATACCGCGAGCAACTGGAGACGATCCAGCAGCGGCGGGAAGCTGCGTAAGATTTTCCTCCCTGGGCGTTTCCCTCTGAACCCCATGCCCGAAAGGCGTGGGGCTTTTTGTTTGCGGCTTTCTTGTCCGCGAGTTTCTTATCCAAGAGCTTTTGGCTGCGGTTTCAGTAAGGAAGCGAACCAGCGCATGGCCCTAGCGCGCATCTCGACTCGATCTGGATGGGACAGCGAACTGGTCATTGCGCGCGAGATTCCTCGGCCCGCTGGTGAAAACGCGGGCCTTCGGAATGACGCCGGGCCACGCGAATTTCAATTGAGCGCCGGCTTCGTTTCTGCACCGCGAATTGCGAGTTGTGTATGCTGTCTCCTGAAAAACTGCTTGCCGGGGAGATTGCGATCGAAGTCACAACGCTGCTGGTAGTGCTGATCTTGCTGATTGCCTCGCTGATCCGATCGGCGTTCGGTTTTGGCGAGGCTTTGATCGCAGTTCCGCTGCTGGCTTTTTTTATTCCGCTGGAGGTGGCCGCGCCTCTGGCGGTGCTGGTATCGATCACGATTGCGACAATTGTGGTTATCCAGGACTGGAGAAAAATTCATTTATTCAGCGCGGGATGGCTGGTGCTGGCGACGGTTTTCGGGATCCCGCTGGGGCTGGCGCTGCTTAAGAGCCGCCATCAGTTAATGGTGAAAGCGGCGCTGGGGGCGATTATCGTTGCCTTCTCGATCTACTCGCTCATCGGCCGCGCACCGCTGGAGCTGAAACGCGACCATCGCGGATGGCTGTTGGGGTGCGGTTTTCTGGCTGGAGTGTTGGGCGGAGCGTACGGAATGAACGGGCCTCCACTGGCGGTTTATGGAACGATGCGGCGCTGGACAGCGCAACATTTCCGGGCGACGCTGCAGGCATATTTTTTGCCGGCGAGCGTGATCGGGATGTGCGGCTATGGGCTGACAGGGTTGTGGACTCGTACGGTTACGCATTATTTCCTGGTCTCAATTCCTGCGGTTTTCCTGGGCGTGGGCGTCGGAAGAGCGATTAATCATCGCCTACGCGGAGAGATTTTCCTGAAATATATTTATATGGGGCTGGCGATCACGGGAGTGCTGCTGCTTATCCAGGCGACGAGAGGCGGATTTTGAGGGGTACGACGAAGATCAAATGCCCAGCTTTTTTACTTCCTCGTTGTAATACTTGCGGTAGAGGATGTCCCACTCCTGCGAGCCTTCGAGGATGGTGCGCTTCTGGCTTTCGATTTTCTGGCGAGCGCTCTGGTCGATTCTCTCTTCGTTATTAAGAAGATCCTCGATAATTTTGCGGGTTTCCTGGCGGATGGTGTTGGGGTCTTCGATGAATTCGACCTCATCCATTTGCTTGAGGGCGTCGGTGACGGCGCGGGCCAGCACGTTCACTTTGTCGCGGCTGAGTCTCACAGCACCGCCTTGTATTTGCGAACCAGTTCGCTTTTGACTTTGCGGAACATTTCCTGGTAGTTGGCGCCGGTTTTATTCATCTCTTCGGAGTAAGCTTCAAGAATGACGCGGACTTCGTCATTGATGCGATCTTCGAGGGTAAGCTCATCGAGCAAGGCGGCGTGCACGCGCTCGGTAACTTTGGGCACAGCCGAGGTTTCGATAGCCTTGGCAGCGATCAGTTTTTTGGTAACTTCGCGGGCCAAGTAGCCCACATATTCCTTGGAAAGAAGCATGTGCGGATGAATCGCCGAATTGCGGCGAAGAATTTGTCTGTGAAATGTAGAGTGTAACACAGAGAAGAGAATTGCGGTTTCCGCGAAGGAGAGAAGAATGCCCCTGGTTAGAATTGATCTGATTGAAGGTAAGAGCGATGGGTATCGCGAGCAAGTCGGGGAGATCGTGCATCAGGCGATGGTCGATTGCCTGAACGTTCCGAAAGACGACCGCTTTCAGGTCATCACTGAGCATTCGAAAAAGGGGTTGCAGTTTGACCCGGGTTATCTCGGCATCCGGCGATCTGACGATTGCATTTTTTTGCAGATCACCCTGAACCGGGGACGTACGACCGAAATGAAGCAGCGCTTTTACCGGGCCGTAGCCGACGGACTGCATCAGCAACTGAACATGCGGCGGGAAGACGTGCTGATCAGCCTGGTGGAAGTTGAGAAAGAGGACTGGTCGTTCGGCAATGGCGAGGCGCAGTACGCTAATTCCCCGCGGTAGAGGGAACCGGGAAGACGGAGGGGTTCGAGGGTGGAGCCCGGCCGGCCAGTTGCGGCGCGCGGCCGGGAGCGGGTTACCGAGGTAGCGCAAAAGCAATTCCAATCTATATCGGCTTACGATATAGTATGTGGTTTGCGGCGGATCACGGCACAAAACCAATCGGCGGCATGAAAAAGCTCACCTTGTCGGACTATCAGGCATTGGC
>JASHTD010000059.1 GCA_030040725.1 Candidatus Sulfotelmatobacter sp.
GAGGGCAAAGAAAAAGTGGCCGGCATCGCCGGATAAAGCAGTGTGCGCAGAGCCTCCACTCCATAGGTAAGCGGATTGATATACATCACGGCGCGAATCCAGCCGGAAGCGCCGCTCATGGGAAACAACGCGCCCGAGAGAAGCCACAGAGGTATCAGAAATAAGTTAATGATGCCATGGAATGCTTGCGTGGAATCCATGGGCCATGCGATCGCAAAACCCAGCCCAGTTAAGGCAAAGGAAACCAGAAAGATAACGACGGCCACGAGCAACACTTGTACCGGGTCGAGATGAGCGCCCGCGAACGGCGCAAAGACAAGGAAAATCATTCCCTGCACGGCCGAGAGCGTAGTCCCACCCAAAACCTTACCCAGAACAATCGCGGAGCGTGGTACCGGAGCGACTAGGACAGAAAGCAAAAACCCTTCCTTGCGATCTTCGATCACCGACATCATGGTGAAAATCGAGGTGAACAGAATGATCATCACCAGCACGCCGGGGTAGAAGTAATCCATGTAGTGTTGCTGGCCGGTTGCGCTTCCCGAGCGAAACGATGTGCCAAAGCCGGAGCCAATCACCACCCAGAACACGAGTGGCGAGGCCAACACCCCGACCACGCGGGTTTTCTGCCGGTAGAAGCGCACGATTTCGCGCCACCACAGCGTGAATGCCGGCAGCAACACGCCAGTGGAAATCGGCGCCGGCTTCGATAACACCGCAGTCTGAGTGGCCATAAAGTTAGCTTGCCTTTGCCGCGGGAGGTTTAGCCGGAGCCGCAACCGCTTTCTTCTTGCCCACGACTCCGCGGTCGCGCAATTCCCAATACACATTGAGCATAAAAGCTCCCGACACGGTCAGCAGGATCAATGTCGTGAACAATCCGTCAACCGTGGTAATCATTCCGTTCATCAACGTCCAAACCACCGCTGCTAAGGGAACAATGCCAAGCACAACAGAAAGAGCCAGCATCATCACCGCATTACCTCCTGGGATCCTCGGAATTTGACTGCCCGTCGTCCGTCTCGGTCCAGAACTTGTGTCCAGTCCGCCGGATGAAAACATCCTCGAGCGCCGGCTTGCTAATGGAAAGCGCTTCGATCTCACCAGGGAAGGATTCGACCACCTCGGTAACGAAACGGTGCGCATTCTCGCGCTCGATCCGGACTTGGTTGTCGAGAACCGTCGTTTCCACCTGAAACCGCGCCCGGATGCGCTCAGCAAGAACGTCGGCATCGCGAGCGGCATCGAGCAGGACCACGTCTCCGCCAATCTCGCTCTTCAATTCCGCAGGCGTGCCCAGTGCGACTACATTTCCTTCGTTCATAATCGCCAGCCGGTCGCAGCGCTCGGCCTCTTCCATAAGATGCGTCGTCACGAGCACCGAGACGTGCTCTTCATCGCGAAGCATCTGCAGATATTGCCAGAGATCGCGCCGCGCTCCGGGATCGAGGCCGGTGGTGGGTTCATCGAGCAGAAGCACTCCCGGATGGTGCAGTAATCCCTTGCCCAGTTCGATACGCCGCTGCATGCCGCCCGAAAAAGTTTCGACCAGCTCTTTCGCGCGGTCGGCCAGCCCGACCCGCCCGAGCACCTCTTCAATCCGCGTCTTCAGGGAGGCACCGCGCAATCCGTAGAGATGGCCTTGATGCCACAGGTTCTCGAAGGCGGTGAGTTTGAGATCGATGCTCTGCGCTTGAAACACTACGCCAATCTGCCGCCGCAAGCGTGCCGGCTCCCGTGCCGCATCGCAGCCCAGGATCACTGCACGCCCGGACGTTGGAATCATCAACGTGGAGAGAATTCGGAACAGGGTCGTTTTCCCACTGCCGTTGGGACCCAGCAATCCAAACAGCTCCGCTGGACGCACGTCGAACGTAACGCCGTTCAGAGCAGTGCGGTTTTCATAGCGATGAACCAGATTTTCGACAGAAATGACGGGCTCGAGGCCGGGTGAGTTCAGCCCTGGATCAGCATCGGCGAATGCGGCAACTTTGGACACCACGAAAAATTCCTGAAATCAAAGGTACAACTCTAGTGAGATGCTGTTCCGTGAACTCCAATTGAAGAACCTTATGAAGCCGTGACGTTCTCTTGTTCCAGAGCGCGCGATGTGCGCTCGGCAAAAGCCACCGGAACGTGCCGCCACACTTGAATGGCCAAGACCACGGTTGTCGCCAGCAATAACGCTCCCACTGCGACATGGGTTACCGTTGCCACTACCATCGGCAGTTCGGGTTGAAGCGCGTCTTTTCCCCATTCGACTCGAGTCACAAATGCCGCAAACCCGAGGCATAGCTGCGTAATCAATAACGACAACATAAGAATCGCGGGCCAGCGCACGGCCTCAATCCGCGAATACACCGAGAGGGCGCGAATCGCCGTCCAGGTGAGCACGATCGTAACGAACACCGCATTGAGAACGTGTGGCCACCAACTCATGCCGTGATGCCGGAACATGCCGCCCAAAATCAGCTGCACGTACAACACGAAAATCGAAAACAGTGTCAGGGTAAACAGGCTCGGTCGGCGCGAATCGAACTCGACTGGCGGTTGTTCTTCCACCCATTTGCGTCCGGTAAACAGCGCGATGGCGACGGCGATGCAGAAAAATGTTTGCGCCACGGTGGCGTGTGCGGTGGAAAGCCACGGTGGCTGAAGGAAGAGAACGGTCATGCCACCCAGTGTAGCCTGCAGAATCACGGTGCAGAACGCACCGATGGCTAGCCAGCGCAGCCAGCGCCGTCGCTCAACCAGCAAGGTCCAAATCGCGATAGCCAGAGTCAGAGTGAGCAGGGACCCGGCGACCATGCGATGGCTCCACTCGTAGCGGATGCCGCCGACGAAATGAGGTACCTTCACGAGGTAACCGAAGGAAGTAGGCCAGTCCGGAACGGAGAGCCCCGCGTCATTGCTGGTTACCATGGCGCCTGCGGTGATCACAACCAGCGTCGCGCACGCGGTGAAGACTGCGAATGCGTGATGCGCAGGATTGTATTTTGCCGGAACGGCTTTCAGAATGCTTCCCCTTGGCTCGAACCTAAGTGAGATTCCGCATCCAGCACAGCGGGCTGCTGCGCAGCCCGCTGTGCTGAAAAAGTCATTTTAGCACCGAACGCAGCTCGGCAGCGGCCTGGAGAACTCAATGCCGTGTGCACTACGATCAGGGAATCGCATCAGCCTGCCACCAGCGGTGCGACAGTAAACGCTGCGATTCACATGCCGGTCTCTTTGAAACTCTGATCGACGACCTTAGTTTCCTTCGGGCCGACGGTCACCTGCTGATCCTGCTCGCCCAATTTTTCCTGCACGAAGGCAATCGTGTAAGTGCCCGGAGGCAGCCCCTTGATCTCATACTTCCCGGACTTGTCGGTCACCGCGTAGAACGGGCTCTTCACCACATTGATATACATCTTCATCCAAGGGTGCTGATTGCACTTTACTGGCAGCATGATTTCTTCCCGAGCGAAGCTCTTTTCCAGAGGCGCCGTCGAAGGTGGCTGCGATTCGTTCCACTCGCGATTATCTTTTGGCGTGGGATGGATGTTATGTGTGGTCTGATCGTCGTTCTTAATCTCGATCGTCTGGCCGGCCATCGCACCCAGCACATGCGGATGGTATTTGCAGCCCTGTTGATCGAGTTCAACCGCATCTTTCGGAACGTCAAACGTGCGGTTACCGAGACCGTCCTTCACGTAAACGAACACGTTGGCCAGATCACCGTTGTCGACAACGATGTTTTCTGACTCGTTCATGCCCTTGCACGCAGGGTCCTGGCTCATATCGATCTTGGCCGCCTTCGGTGCGGTTCCGTCGAACTTTACCGTGCCGTCGATTGTGGCCACGGTGGCCTGATCGATCGGCGTCGCGGCGGGCGCCGCTTGTTCGGCCGCCGTGTTGGCCGGTTGCTCCTCCTTCTTGTTGCAAGCCACGATCAGCAGCAGCGCGCACGCTGCCAGCACGCTGATCGCTATCATCCAACCTCTTTTGGTATTCATGATGTCGCCTTTCTGAAGTAGTTGAAACTTCGGTTGAAGCTGCCGAACCGTTCACTTCACTCGCGCTGGAATTCCTTAACGGTGATTTTACCGCGTTCCTCCGCTCATCGACTGATTCGATTCCGCCGACGCTTGCCTATGATTATTGAATGGATGTGCGCTCGCGGTTTTCGCGTGCGGCATGGCCGATGCAACCCGTCGTTGCTCTTCCGGGGTTAGCTGAAAGATGTAGTCGGTCAGCAGCTTGCGATGATCGCCCTGGTATCCCTGGAATGACGGCGGTGTTGGCCCGGCAAAAACCCATTGGTTGCCCTGTTCTTTGAACAGCCCTGAGGGCATCGAGGTTCCCGGGCTCACCGCCTGCGGATCGGTAATCCAGCGCTCGACCCAATCCGGCTTCAGGCGCTCTTTAGCCAGCAGGAAATTTGGCGCGGTCGCAATCTTGTCGTGATTCGGATCGCCGGTCGCGTGACACTTCAAACATGGCGCCGCGGTGCTCGAGAACAGACTGCGAGCCATGTCGGTCTCTTTGGCCGTGAGCACCGGCACCTGTTCCGGGATGTACGGCATGGGTTGCTGCGACAGGGCCTGGAAGAACCGAACCAGAATTCGCAATTCGTTATCCGAGAAGGAGAACGTTGGCATGCGCACTTTCAAGTAGGGCCGCACGCCATCGCGATTAGTGTCGGTCGTGCTCAATGCAGGATTCGACAGGAACTTTCGCAACCATTCGGGATCGACGCGCGCGCCTTCGGTCAGCAACTTCGGCGGCAACTGTTCCTGCGCATCCTGATATTGCCTCAATCCCATCAAAACCGTCCGCTGTCCCGGAATAAATTGATGGCACCCCATGCAGTTGTATTTTTTGACAACCCACCATCCCGCCTGAATATCCTGCCGCGCATCGCCCGGCTTGTATTGATAACTCTCAGGCAGCGAAGTCTCCTCGCTGCCCATGAGGAAAGTGGTGAGATCGAGAATCTGGTCTTTGGTTAAGTGCAGATTCGGCATGCGCAGCGCTTCGGTTTCGCTCTTCACCATGCCCTGATCGAAAACGTTTGGCTCGGCGAGCTTGTGCTCGAAAAATCCTTTGTGGTCGTACCAGGGCTTCATCGCCGGGCCATCGGGCAGGCGGGCAAGATCTTCTTTATTCTTGATCGGCTCGGCGTTTTCGCCGCCGCGTTGCGAAGGCACGGTGTAGAGAGCAAAATCAAGACGCTCAATCGGCTTGCTGCCTTCAAACGTCAACTCGGTTCCGATGCGGCCTTCGTCTTCGAGGCCGGCGATTTCGTGGCAACCGGCGCAGCCGAAGTGTTGCACCCACTTCTTGCCCTCGGCCTTCAGGCTGGGATCGTCCATGTAGGCTGCGTTCGCATAGGACGACGGATCTTTCTGCTTCTGCGTCATCAAGAAAGTTGCAACGTCTTCGGCATCTTCTTCGGATAAACGCAGACTCGGCATGACGGTCATGTTCTGTACTTGCAGTTCATGTCCGTCGTTCGGACAGCGGCTGTGATCAAGATCGAATTGATAGGGCAGTCCCTTCTTTGCGTAATCCTCCCGGCCGATGTCCTTCTTCTCGTATGGACAATAGGGACGCGTGCGCTCGCGCGCATTATGCACCCAGCGGACCAGATAATCGTAGTTCGCCTTCTCGCCTTCGCGCGTCAGATTTGCGGCAAACGTTCCGCCTTGCATCTGATCGCCTTCGCCAATCGAGTGGCAGGCCAGGCACCCGCGCTCGAAGAACAATTCCTTCCCATGCGCGGCACTGCCGGGTTTGTGCTTGGGCAACGGGTCGGTCAATCCCGATTGCCAGATGAACGCCGAGATGGCTTCGATCTGATGATCGGTCAGGCGGAAGTTGGGCATCTTCGTAGTGGGGCGGAAATCGGTCGGT
>JASHTD010000060.1 GCA_030040725.1 Candidatus Sulfotelmatobacter sp.
TAACGTCGAATCGATGAGCGTACCGGTTCGTGCCTGTGGCGAAGAATCATTCGACATGGTGGTGCCGGCCATGAAAATTCGCGATTTCAACTTCACCGAAGTCACGAAATTCTGAACCACTCCTTTTCTGCTTTGCGGCGAGATCTCCCCCGAAAGCTCTTCGCTTCCGGACATTCCAAACCGGCCCTGAAAAACGCCCGTAAAAACCCTCTAATTCCATGATCTTCAAGCAGTTAGCACCCTTTTGTTCCATGACTTCAGTAACTTTGCAGGCCTGATTCCTGGGTGTACGCTGCCTCTGAGTTCTGAAAATCTCAACTGGGCCAAAATCTGAGGAAAGGGTCTTCCGACCGGTGGCAGCCGAAGCGGGCAAGGAACTGACAATCGCGCAGCAGGAGCGGAAGCGCTACAGCTCAATGCAGAGCGCTCCCCGGTTCCCCCTGCATTTGCCGGTGGAAGTGATGTCGCAGAGCGGGGCCTGCGCCGCGGAAACGCAAAATATCTCGGCGAACGGCGTTCTCTTTGCGATGGACCGTGATGTTCCTGTGGGGTCGCTGGTTGATTTCACCATTCTGCTGCCGGGCGAGATTGTGGGCGCGCGCGGCAACGTGCAGATCGATTGCCACGGACGCGTAGTTCGCAGCTTTGAAGACGAAGGCCGCCGCGGGGTGGGAGTCGTGATCGACGAATACCACTTCGAGCGGGCATAGGGTGCAAAACTGATGGCGGGAACTTCAGTCGGCGTGGGAGAAAATCACGGCGTTCACCAGGCGAACGGCGCGGGTGCGCTGATTCGCGTGATTGTTGCCGATACCCAGGCGATTTTCCGCGCCGGCCTGCGAAAAATTTTCGCGCTTGAAGATGACATTCGCGTGGTTGGCCAGGCGGAAACGCTGCCGCAAACCCAATCTGCGGTGACAAAATTCTCCGCTGACGTCCTCATCCTGGAATCGGCGATGGCGCCCAACCCGGTGGAAGCGGTGACCGAACTGCTGCGCCAGGCGCCGCATTTGAAGATCGTCGTCGTCACTCCTGGATCGGACGAACAACTCACCCTCGACCTTTTCCGCCGCGGCGCGCACGGAATTTTGTCACGCGAGATCGAACCGGAATTGCTGGTCGATTGCCTGCGCAAAGTAGCGGCCGGCGAACCCTGGCTGGAGAGCCAGGCAATTCAATGGGTGATGGAAGCTTATCGCGGGCACAGCCTGCGTCCCTCAGGAGCGCGCCCCAAAGTTCAACTCACGCCGAAAGAGAGCCTGATTGTTTCCTGCGTCACGCAGGGCATGAAGAACAAGGAAATCGCGGTTCGCGTCGGCACGACGGAGCAGGTGGTCAAGAACTACCTGCGCAAGGTTTACGACAAACTGGGAGTTGCCGACCGTCTCGAACTTGCGCTCTATTGTCTGAGCCATCACGTGGTCGATGGCATCAAGCCGCCACCGGTTCCCGCATCCATGCCCCATAACGGCGATGGCCCGGAAGTTTCCGCTGTCGGCGCCGCCGCAGGCGCGACCGCTTCAATCTCGTCACCCGCGAACCCCAGCGATTCGGATGAAGTCTCGCCGCAAAAGCTGTCGTAGTCTTTTCTACCCGGTTCTTCTCCGCGTTGGGAATGACTGCTGATTTCTCTCGTGTCCTTCAGTTTTTTCCCAGAAACTCCTTTTCCGAAGCGCGCCCCCAAGCGCTCGATTTGCGCTGCCAATCGCATGCCCATAAAATGAAACGAGGCTGGCGGAAGTTGCTAGAAGTTCTGCGCCGTTCATCACACGACGCAACCGGCAGCAATGCTGTCGCCCTTCCCAGAAGTTCGCCGGAGAGATGGCCGAGTGGCTGAAGGCGCACGCTTGGAAAGCGTGTTTACTCGAAAGGGTAACGTGGGTTCGAATCCCACTCTCTCCGCCATGTTTCCAATCATTCAGCGAACATGCGATCAGCGGCGCGATAAGACAAGGCCCGCCGGGAAATCGCTCCGTCGAGATTATGTGCCCATCTGTTTGGCAAGGTCGACGATGCTGTCACAGACCACATCAAAATCGCCCGGTTTTGCTTTGTCTGGCACCTCGACCGGATCATCGCCGTATTCGTTTGGACGGTAGATGAAACCTGTACGCAGACCATATTTGCTCGCGGCCTCCAAGTCACCGACGTGTGCCGCGCACATCATCACTTCCTCTGGTTTCAGATCAAGATAAAAGGGGGCGGACAGGTACATCTCGCGGTCGGGTTTGTAGTGCTTGACAAGGTCCGTTCCCAGAATGACATCCCATGGCAGACCCCCGAACTTGGCCAGTCTCGTCATCAGCGCAACGTTTCCGTTTGACATCGGCGAGATGATGTATTTCGTTTTCAATCGGGTTAACCCCGCGACCGAATCGGGCCAGGGCCTTAGCCGTCGCCAGACATGTGACCAGTTGACCTTTTCCTCCTCCGTCAATCCCTCAATTCTGTACCGCTTGAGCAAGTCCTCAAGAATCATGCGCTGCAGATCGTCGAGATTCGTCCATGGAATCTCTCCCTTCCGCACCCTGTCCATGGCTGGGTGGTAGCCGAGTCGCCACTGGTCGGTGAACTCCACCCAATTAACATTCAATCCCTTCGCTTTGCCCCAGCTGGAAGCCTCTGCGATGACGGAACTGCGCCAGTCCACAACGGT
>JASHTD010000061.1 GCA_030040725.1 Candidatus Sulfotelmatobacter sp.
TTTTCGCTCAGTCAAAAGCGGCAGCGCGGGCCGCTGTCGCGGAGCGAGGCCACGAAAGTCAAACCCGGCGCTCTAGGCGGCATCGCACCCGCCCTTCGCAACGTGCGCGAAGAGCGGGGCACTCACCCTGCCATCACTGCGGGCAAGATCGAAAGCCTGGGCCACCCGCCGATTTACACACCAGAGAATTTCCACAACGGCACCTTGTGATATCTACCCTTCAGCTAACCCTGCAACCTGTCCCATCATGAATTCCAAAGCTTCAAATGTTCTTTGAAAATTCAGCCCAAGCAATAGGGACGCAGAAAAGAGCCTAATTCCTTTCCGCCAAATATTTTGCCTGTAAATTCTTTCTTCCGAAGATTTTAGAAGGATCCTCCGGATCAATGCTTCAGCAAGTTCTCTCGAACCATAGATTTAGCGATTTGATCCGGAATTTTTTAATCTGGATCTAGTGCAGAAGAACTGCTGGTTTCGAAGTTGAAAAGGCCGGCAGGCTAGCTTTTCTTCAACTGCTGCTTCCATCCCAGCACTCGTGCTTTTGCCCCCTCAGCCTCGGCTTCGGGAATCATTCCTTTTTTCTGGTAGAGCACCGACAGGCTGGTGTGAGCGAGCACATCATCGGGGTCCAGTTCGGCAATCCTCTGGGCAACCGCAATCGCGTCGTCGTAGAGTTGCAGGTCCTGCAAAGCGCGAGCGAGCCCATGCATGGCCTCAGTGAAAGCAGGGTCTTCTGCCAATGATCTCCGATAGGCCGCGACCGCTTCTTCGAGTTTCCCATCCGCCATAAGATCAAGCGCGGCGTAGTAATGGTTTTCGGCGTTCTGGCGGGAGTCGGCGTCAGGCATAGCGCGAAATCGCTGGCGGAGATCCGATTTTAGCACGTGCACTCTCGACGCTTGCTTCCAGGAAACACCGGAAGCATAGTCGCCGGACACTATTCTGATTATGATGATTCCATGCTCCACGCGATCCGTTTTCTCTGGAATGCCACGAAAGGCCATCGTCTGGCTCCGTGGCGCAGTCCATATCTTTTATGGCGCATCGAGACCTATTGCGGCGTGAAGATGACGCAGATCGGGTTTTTTGAGTTCTGGGAATTCGTGTGGAGAGAACGCGTCAGTATGTGGCGTTTTTTGAAGTGGACGGGAGAGATGGACCGCTACGCTCATCCAAAAGCGAAGACTCCTTAGCCCTTCCCGGCCGCGGCAGCTTCTCCGAGGATAATGTTGACGTCGGTTCCTTTGCCGGCTCCGGTCAGCTGGGCCGCCGCGCCACGATTGGCAGCGATCTCCAGGAATCCCATACTTCCCAGAATGCCGAAAACTTCTCCTGGCGAGCCTTCCGCGTAAGCTTTGTGAAGTTCCGTGACCTCGCGGCTGCCGACTGCGATCTTGAACCGTTTTGCGCCCTCGATAAAGAGCATAGGAGCATCTTGCGGCGTAATGTTCGTAATCAGGTTTCCGAAGCGGTCGACTTTCAATACCACTCCACGCAGCCGGTTCTGATCGACAGCCTTCGGCTTGGGCGCATTGAAGCGAACGTACTCCTCGACTTCATCCCCAAACTTTTGCGACTCAACCTCTTTTGCCAGATATGCCGCAACCGGGGCGAAGATATCACGGGCATGGAACGTGCTGCTTACCGGCTGGAGAAAATAATGCTCGGAGGTGACGTGGCGCACATGCATGCGCTCTTCGCGCGCATAGACCAGCGAAAGGACGCCGTTGTCGGGCGCAACAAAATGGTACTTATCGCTCGACGCGATAATCGGTCTGCGTGCCGTGCCGACTCCCGGATCCACCACAACCACATGGATCGTCCGGGTCGGAAAATACGAATATGCCTGGGAAATCGTGAGGGCGCCATCGAGCACGTCGTAAGCCTGCACCGCGTGGCAAATGTCGACGATCTGGGCATCGGGCACGATATCCAGGATCACGCCCTTCATTACGCCCACAAAATGATCGTTGCTGCCAAAGTCGGTAGTAAGTGTGATGACAGGACGATAGCTCAAGATTACCTCGCAGGTTAGGGACACTAATCCCAAAAACTCGAAAGTAATTGCTGGCTATCGCAGAGTCAAGGCACAAAGGTAATTTCGTACTGGGTCATTTTACTTTTCTAGCGAAACGCAAATTTCGCTGCCAGCACGATCACGAAAACGATGGCTCCGATGGTATAGCCCCACACTTTCGCACGATTAACCTTTTCCTGCTCTATCATGAAAACCTCACAAGTCAATAATGTCACAGCCGGGATTCCAAAGCGAAGCTGTGAATATTCGGAGTCACGCAGTGCCAAGTAATTATAGGCAGCGGGCAGTACCGGTGATTAGTAGCCAGTGATTAGTAGGCAGGGGTCAAAATTGCGGATTGCTGCTACACAACTGCCTGCCGGCTTTCAATCGATATGAATATCGCCGGAGCCTGTGTGCAGAGTAAGCAACGGCCCTCCGCCTCGAACTTTGCCGGCGATGGTCTTGTGAGTCTCGTTGACCCGGCCCTGCACGGTCATGGTGATGGGCGCATCCACGTCGAGCGTTCCCGAACTGGTCGAGATATTTGCATCAAAGGCAGCATCCGCCGGCAGCCGGACATTCACATTGCCCGATCCGGTGCGAATCTCCCATTCCCCGGTCTGAGTGCCTTCCGCCGTGACGTCGCCGCTTCCTGCTTCGGCGTGGAATGTGCCGTGAATCCCGCGAACAGAGATATTTCCCGACCCCGTGTGCAGATCGATATCTCCAGACCCGGTCTCTTCGACCTCGATATCGCCGCTGCCCGCGCCGCCCCGTACCACGCCGGAGATTTCTCGTGCGCGCACATTGCCAGAGCCCGTCTGAATATGAATTTCGCCGGTGATCTGCGACAGCCGCATATCACCCGAGCCGCTCTGCAAGTCGGCGTCCCCGTGCGTGCCTTCGATCGTCTGATCGCCGGAGCCCGTGTGCGAGTGAACCACGGTGTCGGCCGGAACGGTAATTTCGTAGTCCACAGAAATGTCGTGCGCGTTTACGTAGTCGATGCGAATACTATTGCCATCCTGCCGCACCGGAGGATTCTGCTCGATCGCGTTTACATCTCCGTGCCGATCGCCGAACAGCCAGTGATCTCCCACGAAGATCTTGCCGCGCACCGTAACCGATCCTGCTTGCCCGCTGCGCACGATAATGTCGCCGGAGTGGGTTTGCACTTCGAGATTTACGGTTCCGGTGACCTGGAAAGTTTTTTCGAACTCGCCCTGGGGTGTGGAAGCCGCCGCGAGGCTACAAGCAAGGAAGACCAATGCCGCAACACTTGTGCTTGCCAATGCGACGCGAATCAACCCCGAAGAGTACGATCCAGTTTTCCTCGCCATTGTGTCTGCCTCCCTCTCAGCCGCAGCCTTTTGTTTGTGGCCACATTACTGCAGCACCACCTGCTCGCCTTCTTTTAGACCACTGAGCACTTCCGTCTTGGCGCCGTTCGAAATCCCGATGTTGATTGCGACTTTCTTCATCCCGTCCTTCGCTCTCGAGTCGGGAATATCCACAGACGCTTTCTTGTCTTTGTCGTAGATGATCGCGCCTTCGGGAATCTGCAGTACATTGTGATGCTCTTCGAGAATAATTTCGGCATTAGCCGTCATCTCAGCCTTCAGTTCTCCGCCGGGATTCTGAATCGAAACCCGCACCTCAAAAGTGGTGACATTATCTTTCTCCACGCCCATCGGTGAAATCTTCGTAACCTTTCCGTAAAAAGTCTTGTCTTTGAACGATTCCACCTTGATCCGCGCCGGCTGCCCCAGATAGACCTTGCCGATATCGCTCTCGTCGACTTTGCCCTTTACATACACCTCGCTGGTGTCGCCCAACGTCATGACCAGAGTGGCCGAGGAGCCGAGCACAAGAATCGAACTCACCGCGTCTCCCATCTCTACATCCCGCGAAAGCACGATGCCATCAATCGGGGAAACGATGTCGGTATAGCTCAATTGCTCTTCCAGTTGTTTGAGATTCGCCTGATCCTCTGACACCTGCGCCTGCGCCTGCGCAATCTTTGCTTTCAGAACCGTCACCTGCGCTTTGGCGACATTCTGCTTGTTCAAGGCCAACTGGTAGTTCTTGTCGGCATCGTCGAGGCTGGATTCCGAAACCACCCCATCCTTCGCCATGCCCAGAGCGCGGTCATAAGCGCGCTTCAGCAGGGGCACGTCCGGGCCTTCGGCGTCGACTTTGGCGCGGTCGTAATCCGCCTGGGTGCCCTTCAAATTGGCTTCGGCAGCTTCCAATGCGGCGCGCGACTGATCGACCTGCGCCTGGATTTCGATTTTGTCGAGCTGGGCCAGCAACTGGCCTTTCTTCACCTTGTCTCCGTAATCGACAAGAAGCTTTTTGACGATGCCGCTGGCTTTTGACTTGACCTCAACTTTAATGATCGGCGTAACCTTACCGGTCGCCACTACGCTCTTTGCCAGATCACCCTTTTCTACCTTCGCCAGCTTCGAGGGATCGATCTTGGTGCCGCCTCGCGTGGCAGCGAACACGCCAATCGCGATCACCAGGACGATGCCGACCGCAACCAAGGCATATATATATCCTCGACGCCGTTTCTTCCGACCGTTTCCATTTCCATTCATGATTGCCTCCTGCAC
>JASHTD010000062.1 GCA_030040725.1 Candidatus Sulfotelmatobacter sp.
CCCACCTGGTGCATCAATTCGCAATGTCAGGAGATTCCCATCGTCGCAGCCCACTACGGCGCCGATGCCGGCATCGCCGGGGGCGCCGCCCTGTGCGAAGTCAAGGCTTCCGCAAACCTATGACATTGGGCGGCTCTTTCCATTCTTCATCGTTGAGGCATTCTTTCGACCATCAGGACGGACAATTCGCTGCGGCATTCTCCATTCTGCGAGAAGCCATTCGCGCTCGCGCCTTCCCCGCGGCCTCCGTTGCCGTCACCCACCACGGGGAGTTACTCGCATTGAAAGCCCTCGGCCATTTCACATACGAGAGCAAAGTTAAAGCTCAGACCACAACGCTGTTTGATCTCGCCTCTCTCACCAAGGTGGTGGCGACGACTCCCATGGCGATGCTTCTCTACGAGCGCGGCCTACTCGATCTCGACGCGCCCGTCGCTGCTATCGTTCCGGAATTTCTCGGCGACGCTGCCAAAGATCCTCGTCGCCGGGATGTGACTCTGCGCATGTTGCTGGCGCATTCCTCCGGCTTACCGGCGTACGAAAAATTATTCCTGCGAGCAAAAATGCGGGACGATCTCATGCGCATTGCGTTTACCACGCCGCTTACTGCCCATCCCGGCTCGCGCGCCGAATATAGCGACATCGGATTCATCATTCTCAGCGCCGCCCTCGAGCGCCTCGCCGATGAATCTCTCGACAGCTTTTGCCGGCGCGAAATCTTCGCCCCACTCGCCATGACAAGCACAACCTTCAATCCGCCCACACAATTGCGCGCTGAAACCGCACCCACGCAAGACGACCAAAACTTCCGTCATCGAATCGTCCAAGGAGAAGTCCAGGATGAGAACGGTTTCGTCCTCGGCGGCGTCGCCGCGCACGCCGGTTTGTTTGCGACCTCTCACGATGTGGCCAAATTCGCGCGCTGCATGCTGCACGCCGGTCGATCAATCTTTCGCCCCGAAACCATTTCCCTCTTCACCCGGCGCGAATCCTTGCCGATCGGCACATCTCGCGCTCTGGGCTGGGACACTCCCTCTTCGCCTTCGCAATCCGGCAAATATTTTTCTTCTCAATCTTTTGGTCATCTCGGCTACACCGGAACTTCTCTCTGGATCGATCCCCAGCGCCAACTTTCCATCACGTTGCTCACCAACCGCACCTGGCCCGACTGCTCGAATCAAGCCATCAGGCAAATCCGCCCAAAATTTCACGATGCCATCGGCGTGTCGATTGGAGCCTAGCAGTGCCTGTCAGGTCCACTGCGCAGTCTGTGCCTCTAGATAGGCGTCATTGCGAAGGCTCGCGCTTTTACCAGCGAGCCGAGAGCTTGCTCTGAGTAAGCGAGCGCGGTGAGCGCGCCGAATGGGAATCGCGCGTGGATTCGCCCGCCATCTTGGGGTCGCACACGCTAGAATTAAGCGCTCGCCATTACAGAAGCAAGGATTGAATCAAACTTGAAATCAGACTTTTCGCTCCGCCAGCTCCACACTGAACAACCGAATCCCGCCGCCCGCAATCTCGACCAGAAGTCTTCTCTCGAAATCGCCCGCCTCATCAATGCCGAAGATGCCACCGTCGCTCGTTCGGTCTCCCGCGCGCTTCCCCAAATTGCCCGCGCTATCGATTTCATCGTCGCCGCCCTGCGCCGCGGCGGACGCCTCATCTACGTCGGCGCCGGAACCAGCGGGCGCATCGCCGTGCTCGATGCCGCCGAAATTGAGCCCACATTCAACTTCCGTCGCGTTCAGTTCATCATTGCGGGAGGAAACAAGGCCATCGCCTCCGCTTCCGAAATCAGCGAGGACAACACTGCCGCCGGCCGCAAAGATATGTCCCGCCGCAGGCCAACAAAAAAAGACGTCGTCCTGGGCATCGCCACCAGCGGTCGCACACCGTTTACCGTTGCTGCCATCGCCGAAGCCCGGCGCCGCGGCGCGCGAACCATCGCGCTCACCTGCAATCCCGATTCGCCTCTCGAACATGCCGCGCACCACGCCATCTTCGTCGAAGTCGGCCCCGAAGTTCTCACCGGATCCTCCCGCATGAAAGCCGGTACCGCCCACAAAATGGTTCTGAACATGATCTCAACCGCAACCATGACGCGCCTCGGCTACGTCTACGGCAATCTCATGGTCAACGTCGAGCCGAAGAATTCCAAGCTGGCCGACCGCGCCATTCGCATCCTCGAGCAAGCCACCGGAACCGATGGCGCATCCGCGCAGCGCGCGCTCAAAGCCAGCCGTAATCGGACACCGGTCGCTCTGGTCATGCTCGCTGCTGGAGTGAACCGATCCGAAGCGGCCGTGGCTCTCAAAAAATTCGGCGGAAATGTCCGGCAAGCCGTCGCGACTGCCCGGCAGAACTCCCGAACAAAATAATTCCCGCACGCAAGAGGAAGAGATTGAGGTTCACCAGCCTTTTGGCGACCACGGAAGAGTTGAAATCGACCGGCCGATATCAACGAAGACTGCAGAAAGGTCCCGAAGTTACTTTCAGCGATCTGCCCGAGGGGTCACGCTCCCAAAATGATACCCATTGTGAACCGTCCGGATTGCGGTACACGCGAGCTAATATGTGCCCATCGACACTGTATTCTTCTGTGTATCTTGGAAATGTTTTGCTCCCGCCTTCCGCAAAAACTGCCGTAGTTAAGATGTTCAATTCTTCACCGGACCATGCAGATCGTGTGGTTCTCGTTCCACGACACCCTCCATGGCCGTTACCAATCTCAGCTACGCTAACGCTGGGTGCCTGAAAAGAAATGGCAAGCGACCTGCAATCGACCCTGGGCAGAAAACTTTCACCTGTCTGGGTACGGCCCGTCGCTGTCTGAATTTCCGCGTGACTCGGCGGGAGCCGCTCTAAAATCGAAGACAGCTCCTCCCGACGCCGTATTGTCATTGAACTTATTGCCAGGAGATTTTGCCGAGCAAAAAATCGCAGCGCCAGAATCTGCGGAACCAATGATCCGGTTGTGTTCAATTACATTGTTTCTGCTTGGCGTCCCGACTCCGATCAATATCTGATGGGAGAACCGTTCGTGTAGAGCGTTATTGTTCTCCAGAATATTCCCGGAGATCATGCTGTCTGAAACATCCAGCGCCATCCCGCTGAGCCCGTTCCCCTCAAAAGTATTATCCGTCAGCGTCCATCCTAATCCATCCGCGTAGGTCCCGGTGCGATCGTTGAACTTGCTGGTGTTCCCTGAAGCCACCGAAGACGCCAGGTGCTGATTCTTATGGGGATACTCTTCCGACA
>JASHTD010000063.1 GCA_030040725.1 Candidatus Sulfotelmatobacter sp.
TCAACCCCAAAACCCTGGTTTGCGGCGAGAGCTTCTCCCGAAAGCTTGAGCAGGACGCGTTTGAAGGCCAGTTGTTGCATGGAAGTCTGGTTCTGTCCGGCGTCATCCCGAAGCCCCGCGCTTTTACCAGCGGGGCGAGGGATCTCGCGTAGACTTTACGTGGTCTCGATCTCGGGAGATCCTTCGCTCCGCCTGAAGAACGGCTGCGCTCAGGATGACGCCGTATTTCTGATCCACCGCGGCTCAAACCATCGCGCCGTTTCGAAGAGCCGCGGCAAAGGCTGCTCGAACTACTCCGACTTCTGCTCTGTCGGCTTGGTAGTGGCAACCGCTGCCGTCGCCTCACCGACCTTGAACCGCGCGAAACGGCGCACACTGATATTCTCGCCCAGCTTGCCGATCTTCGCCGCAATTAACTGCGCGATCGAGACGGTCTGGTCTTTGATGAAGGGCTGCTCAAGCAGGCAGACCTCCTCGTAGAACTTTTCCATTTTGCCGGCAACCATCTTTTCCGCGATGTGCTGCGGCTTGCCGGAGGCGACCGCCTGAGCCAGAAAAATATCCTTCTCGCGGGCGAAATCCGCGGCCGTCACGTCTTCCTTGCGCACATATTTTGGATCGCTGGCCGCGATGTGCATGGCAATGTCATGCGCCAGTTCTTTGAAGTCTTCCGTGCGGGCCACAAAGTCGCTCTCGCAGTTGACTTCGACGAGCACGCCGATCTTGCCTCCGGCATGAATGTAGCTGGTCACTGCGCCTTCGCTGGTCACGCGCGCCGCTTTCTTGGCGGCAACCGAAACTCCCTTTTTACGCAGGATAACAACCGCCTGCTCCATGTCGCCGTTGGCTTCGGTCAGGGCCTGTTTGCAATCCATCATCGGTGCTCCGGTTTTTTCCCGGAGCTCTTTCACTTGCGCTGCTGAAATGTTCGCCATAGTAGTGCTCATTGCGTTAAGAGTCCTATGAATGTTTGTTCAAGGTTTCAAGAGAACATCCCGGCTGCTACGCCGCTGCGAATGCGCGCGGATCAAAGACGGTCTGGATCGAACTTATCTTCCCGTCCTTGACCTGATACCAGGAGCAGAAAAAAGTAGTCACCTTAGGCGTGATGAAGTCGTAGAGCAAACAAACGTCGCCGCCATCCACAAAAACCTTCTTGATGTCGTATTTTCCGTGCTGCTGCTCCATCATTTTCAGAAACTCATCCGGGCTGCGGAAGGTTTCGCCGGCCGGCCCCTTCACGCGCACGTTATCGCCCAGGTAATTTCGAGCCTCAGCATAGTCTCTATCGCCCATCGCTTTGATGTAGGACATCACAGCCTCTTTTGCGCCCTGAACCATACGAAGCACCTATTAAACCCTTTGCAACCTGCGAAATCTTGCAACCTGCAAAATTAAACCCGCGCCGGGAATTTCTAAAGTATGACCCGCGCGGGTCGTAACCTTCACAAGCCCGGTTTTTTACTGCCAACTGGTCACAGACCTCTGGCTACTTCTTTTATACCGTTTGGCTCTCAACCTTGGGAACGTCAGCCTCTTCGTTGGCCACCGGCTTCTTATGCCCGCCGCGGCCCAAAACCTCTTCCATGCTGATGTCGTCCATATCGGCGCCAGACTCTGCAGCCTGCGCCTCGGGCTCCATATCCGCGCCGTCGTATTGTTCGGGGGCCGATTCCTGCGCCTGCGCTGCTTCCGTCGCCGCAGTCATGTCGGCGATCTGTTTGTCGCTCATCAACTGAGCGCCTTCGGCGATCGATTCGGAAATCTTGGAGGTAAACAACCGGATCGCCCGCAGCGCATCGTCATTGCCGGGAATCACATAATCCACTTCACTGGGGTCACAATTGGTATCGACCACCGCCACCACCGGAATGCCCAGCTTGCGCGCCTCGCGCACGGCAATCTGTTCCTTGTTCGAATCGATAACGAAAATCGCATCGGGCAACCGGCTCATGTTCTTGATACCCGCCAGGTTTGCCTGCAAGTGCTTGCGCTCGCGCTCGAGCTTGATCACTTCTTTTTTCGGCAGCAACTCGTAACGGCCGTCGGTGGCCATCTCATCGAGTTCCTTCAGCCGCTTGACCGATTTCTGCACCGTAACCCAGTTGGTGAGCAAGCCGCCCAGCCAGCGCTGGTTAATGTAGAAGCCGCCACACTTTGTCGCTTCCTCGGCGATAGCGTCCTGCGCCTGGCGCTTGGTGCCGACGAAGAGCACGATCTTGCCTTCGGCTGCCAGGTCCTGGACAAACTTCGACGCCTCTTTGAACATCTTCAGTGTCTTCTGCAAATCGATGATGTAAATTCCATTGCGCTCGCCGAAGATGTATTCCTTCATCTTGGGATTCCAGCGCTTCGTCTGGTGCCCGAAGTGAACACCCGCTTCGAGCAACTCCTTCATGGTGATAGTAGCCAATCAACCTCCTCGTATAGTCTGCATCCCGCCGGTTGGTTCGCTCCGTTGCCGGAACGAGAAATCTGCGAACCAGCGGGATTGCCATTCCCGTCCCCGCGCCGCGAGGCTCGGGAAGAATTGAACACCAAAATCAGTGGCCAGTGATCAGTGGCCGGTAAACCCTTTGTCATTCCGACCCCCGCGTAAAGCGAGGGGGGGCGGAGGAATCTCTACCGCTTTGAGAACTGGAAGCGCTTGCGCGCGCCTTTCTGGCCGTACTTCTTGCGTTCTTTGCCACGCGGATCGCGGCTCACGAATCCCTCAGATTTCAGTTTGCCGCGCAGTTCGGCGTTGAACTGCATCAATGCCCGCGCAATACCCAGTTTCACCGCGTCGGCTTGGCCGCGAACTCCGCCACCGAGCACTGTAGCCACAACGTTGAATGACGCCGCCGAATCGGTCGACGCCAACGGCGCCTTCGCACTCGAGCGCTGCGCCGGGGTCACAAAGTACTCCTCGAACGCGCGCCCGTTGACTTTGAAGTCTCCGCTGCCCGGACGCAGATATACGCGAGCGATCGCCCGCTTCCGCCGTCCCGTTCCGTAGTATTGAACCAGTTCTGCCATCTAGTTCTTAGCTCCTAGCTCTTGCCTTCTGACTCAAACCAGAAGCGAGCCTTGAATTTCAAATTTCGAAACCTATAAAACTTTGTCATCCTGAGCGCAGCCGTTTTTCAGGCGGAGCGAAGAATCTCCAACTTATCGGCTCTCGCTCACGAAACCGCGACCTTCCGCGGCTTGTACTCGCGTACTTCCAACTTAAACTCTTGCGGCTTCTGTGCCTGATGCGGATGCTTATCGCCCTTGTATACATTCAATTTCGAAAGCATGTGCGCGGCCAGTTTGTTCTTCGGCAGCATACGCCGCACCGCATCCTCAATGATCGCTTCGGGTTTGCGCACCAGGCGCTTCTTGTAATCTTCCGTGCGCAAACCGCCGGGATAGCCGGTGTAGTGCTGATACTTTTTCTGCTCGGCTTTCATGCCGGTGGTTCTTATTTTCTCGGCGTTCACTACAATCACGTGATCGCCGGTATCGAGAAATGGCGTGTACCGCGGATTCTCTTTGCCAGCGAGGATGCGCGCCACCTGCGAAGCCAGGCGTCCGAGCGTCTGCCCATCTGCATCCACGACGTACCACTTGCGCACAATTTCCCCCGCTTTGGGGAAATAGGTTGACATCGGAACTCTCCCAGAATGAAAAAGCTACGAAAGAAGACCGCTCGTTGATTCCCGGCGAGGACGCCAGACCATCAGGCGGGCAACTACAAGACTTCCCAAAGCCTTAAAGATACCGTAGCTTCCAAGCGAATGTCAACGGACAGATGGTAACCTCACCGCAAGGCTGGCATCGGCAAGCGCCCGGCGGAGGCAGACAAATATGCTACCTCGCTCGAGCCAGCACGAGGGTAATATCATCGGGTTGTTCATTTTCGCCGATCCAGTCATCGACCGCCGCGGTCACCGTCTGACTGATTTGCACGAGAGGAAGCCGCCGGTTCCCACTGACCAAATCGATCAGACGTTCTTCGCCGAATTCCCCGAATTCATTCTCCGGCTCCGTAACGCCGTCGCTGTAAGCGAGGAAGATCTCGCCGGGCCGCATATCGACGTGGCCTTCGTCGTAAGTCATGTTGTCAAAAAGTCCGACGACGGTACCGCCGGCTTCCAGCCTGCGAACTCTGCCGTCTTCGCCAATCAGAATTGGCGGCAGATGGCCCCCGTTGCTGTAAGTCAAGCGGCGCGATCGGCCGTCGTAAATTCCCAGAAACAACGTTGCGTATTTTTCCGGAGGGGTACTTTCAAAAAGCTGGTGATTGAGCAGCCCGAGCAGCGATCCCGGGGACACTTCAAGTCCCTCGGGCCACGACGCCAGCATTCTTCCTGCACCGGCGACTGCGCCCACGGCGACCGGCTCCCGCATTTGCGGCAAGCTTTCAATGCTGTAGGCGCGGACGGCCGAGTGAATGGTTGCCATCAGTAGCGCGGCCGAAATGCCTTTGCCGCTGATGTCGCCAACCGCCAGAATCATTTTGTGCGAACTCGCGGTCAGGAAATCGTAGTAGTCGCCACTCACTGTGCGTGCTGGGCGGCAGAAGCCATGCACTTCCAACGACTCAATTTCAGAAATCTGCCGCGGAAATAACTGCGCCTGCACTTCCTGTGCGATGGCCAGTTCGCCCTCCAGCCGCTGCTTTTCTTTCTGTTCCTGAACCAGTTTCTCGATGGATTCGGTCATCGAATTGAAGGAGAGCGAGAGCTGCGCCAATTGGTCGTCAGATTTCACGGGAATGCGATGGCTGAAATCTCCGCGATTCACATGGCCGGTTGCGTCATAGAGCTGGGCAACCGCCCAAGTCACCGTGCGAGTCATGCGCGTGCCGGTAACCAGAGCGATAAGCTCGATGATTCCGAAGAAAATCAGAACCGCCAGCAGGATGTATTCCACTCCCGTGGCGATGTCTCCCAGGGCCGCAAAAAGGTGTCCGTAGAGAACCGAAGGACGAGTCCGCACTTTCACCAGCGCCCCGGTTCGCACCAGGTTGCCTGTGCTCCAGTTCACTACCTCAAGAGGCGTGCCGAAAGTGATCTCGTGATCCATCATTCCATCGGCGGGTGGTAAGGTACCCACGGCAAAGGTGGGGCGCAATTCTTGCTCCCGCGGCGCTCGGCTTTTGGCTGGGTCGCCCCCAGAAGCGTCGATTGCGGCTTCGGTCCCGGTGTTACCCGAGATGCTTGTTCTTGAGGAACTAGTCTCCGCGGAATTCTGTTTCGTTCGGGCGTTTGGACGCTCATCCCAATTGAATCCCCCCGGATAGAGAGTGATTTCTCCCAGGTTGACGGCAATCTTGCCAATCAGATTTTTGTCAAAAGGTTCGCTAGTGACCACCGTAAGCTTCTGCGATCCCACGTCGAACATGGACGCCGCACGCAAGTACAGGTCTTG
>JASHTD010000064.1 GCA_030040725.1 Candidatus Sulfotelmatobacter sp.
GAGATGGCTGCGTTTTGAGCGGGAAGCATCGAAACCAGAATAAACGGAAAGCAGAGAAAAATGGCGAATCGCGAATGCGTCATTGAAAGAGCCTCGATGATTTTCGACGAGCGAGAAACAATTTGGAGATAAGCACATTGCGGAGAAATTGTTGATGAGCCGATTGATCGCTGTCAAGCGGCTGGGCTCGACGAAACGTCAACAGTATGTTTTGTGCAATCAGCGCCAACGCTTGAGTCGCGGCCAAAGCTCGGCCATCGTCCCGAATTTCGCTCCCCGGCATATGAACACCGGTATCTCCTTTTCCAAGGCATAGGGGTTGTCGGCCGATGTGCCGACGTGTTGCACGTTGCTCCAGAATTGTTCCAGCCGCGAACGCCGGTCATCAAGCACGATCATGCAGTCGCCCGAATAGCCGCGTGGCCCCCACAGAAACCAGGTTTGATGTCCGCTCAGAGATGGTGGCAAGCCATACTTCGGCCCGAGAAAATCAATGGCTCCGGCCTGGCCGTAATCCTGCGCGAAGATTCCGCAGTTCTCGTCTTCGCGTTCCTCTGGCGTCAGTTGGTTCCACGCGACCGCCGTTTCGGCAACGATTTCGTTCCAGCCGAATTGATCGGCATACCATTGCGGCAGCGAGGCACGCGCATGGGAGTGCTCCATAACCGGCAGCTTGAACGGGAGCGTTTTTTCGTAAGCGAGAAAGTGTTCGGGGGAAAGAACCGGCACCGTAATTGGAAGGAGATGCAAGCCGCTGGCGAGCAGAATGACGACAATCGCAGCCTTCAACCATTCGAGCCACCGATGCTTGGGCTGCGATGAATCCTGTTTTCGATCGATAGCAGATTCGATCACTATCGAGCCTGCCGCGAGCAGCATAGGGTAGACCGGGGCAAGATAATAATTCTTCCCGTGAAGAACGAACATGACCGTGAAGCAAACGAGGTAGCACCAGCCGAGAAAGCGGTAGGTCTTGAACCGCGCGGAGAAGAGCAACGCAAAGAATCCGGTCAGCCAAATGGGTGCGGTGATGGGATCGACCAGAAGGGTCTGCTGGAGGAAATACTGCGGCAGAGGAAGTACTACATCCCGGCCTTCGGCGCGAATGTTATGCATCAGCTCAAGGAATGGCCAGTGGTAATGAATGTTCCACAGCAGGTTGGGCAGAAAAATCAGAAAAGCCGCGAGCCCACCGAGCCAGATCCAGCGATTCAGAAATACCCGCCGCTGCGCGGTTAGTAAAAGTCCAACCACAATGCCGAATCCAAAAAGAGCAATGGAATATTTTTCTTCCATGCCCAGCCCCGCGACTACGCCGAACCAGACCCAGTAGCGCGGGGCATTTTTTGTTCCGTCGCGCTTGACTGCGAGAACAGCGAAATAGGCGCAGCCCATCCAGAGATTCGGCTCAAGGCAGTTGGTGCCGAGCAGGCTTCCATTCGAGAGATATTGCGGTGCGATGAGAATGCAGATGGCGGTGAGAAGCAGTGCGAAACGGCGTCCGCCCAATTCGCGAGCCAGCACAGCTGCCTGTACAACGAGAAGAGACGAAGCCAGCGCAGGAATAAAGCGGATGGCACGGAGCGAATCGCCGAGCACGGCGAGAGAGACTCTGCTAAGAAAAGGGATCAGCGGCGGCTGATCGACATATCCCCACGTCAGGTGCTTCGCGCATGCGATGTAATCGAACTCGTCGCGAAAGTAGCCATACTGATTATTGAAGTAAATGTGGAATAGAAGCTTGGCGAGGGCGATGGTCCAGACAACAACCATGCCGCGGGCGATGAGCCTTTCCTCATCGCGGCCGGGGGCATAAGTTGTAACAATGGTGTCAGCCATCCTGAAGAGAATACCTGACGCCCGTGGGGAAATGACATCAGCCGGCGAGCGCGTAGCGGTGCAGGCTTAATTGATACACGAAGGTAACGTTCCCCCCTGATTACCTGTTTTTTGCGTTTCCTCGCTTGTGATAACTTTGAAATTACCGCATCTTCAAAAGGCTTAAATAAGGTTTTAGGTGCACGTGTCTTCGCAGACTCGCAAACCGGGCGTCTACATTGCGTGGAAGACGATCACTTATCGCAGCGTGGCTTTGATGGTTCTTGCCGGCTGCTTGATCTTCTTTATTGCGCTGCGTTTTACCTTTCCGCAATTTACCGAGAGCAGTCTTAAGACCGCCGGAGGCTTTGCCGACAGAGCCTTAGAGCGAGTTGCCGGCATGGCGCCGAAGGCAGGAACTGGCGTGGTGACGGCGCAGCAGGCGCATTTCACCGCGCTCGATGGAACGGTGCGAATCAAGAAAGGCAACGACAACAGTTGGATCGCCGCCGATTACAACATTCCCCTTGAGAAAGGCGATGTGGTGCAGACCGGCTCCGAGGGCATGGCGAAAGTGGTTTTCAACGACGGCACCAGCTACGTTGTTAAGCAGGATTCCTTGATCGTCATTGAAGAAAACTCCGCGAATGATCAGCAGCAAACGAACGTGGCAGTTGCGGTGAGCACTGGAACCGTCGATCTTTCGACCGCGACATATTCTCAGGGATCGAAATCGCAGGTGATCGTAGCCGGGGCCACGGCATCTCTCGCCCCGGAATCCGCAGCCCAGGTGCACAACGATCCCAAAGCCGATCAGCACGAAATCTTGATGAAAAAGGGCGTCGGCGAAGTGACCCGCAACGGTGAAACCGTGGAGTTGGCGAACTGGGAAAGAGTCAGCTTCCAATCGAAGGAATCGCGCATGCAGAAGGAGCAGGAGATCGGGCCGCCCACACCGATTTCTCCCGCCAACATGGCGCCGATTTTTACCTCCGGGGAGGCGACGAAAGACGTGGAATTCTCCTGGACGCCGATGGCCAATGCTGTTGCCTACCGGCTGCAGATTTCGCGCAATCCTTACTTCTCCTCGACCTTGGTCGACAAACAAGTCAACACGGCGGACGTCAGTGTGACCAGCCTGGGGGAAGGCGCTTATTACTGGATGGTACAGTCATACGACGCAGCCGGAAAAGAATCGGTGGAGAGCGAAAAGAACCGCTTCACTATCATTCCCAAGAGTAAGCAGGCGGAAGTGATCGACCTGGAGTTGGATCCCTTCATCCAGCACGGACACGTCATCGAGATATCAGGCAAGACGCAGGTTGGGGCACGAGTGATGGTGAATGGGCGGGAAGTGCCGATGGTCACAATGGACGGCACGTTCCACTATTTCACCCCGCCGCTGGGGACGGGCGAAGCTGTGATTACGGTCACAGCCCAGACCGCCCAGGGTGGAGTCAATACGCAGCAGAAGAAGATTATTATTCAGTAAACCAGATCCTGACGTGCAAAAAGGATCGGGCATTGCGGTCAATCAGAAATCAGCAGGCGGAAGGCAGAGTTCGTCATGTCGAGCAACGGATTTCATTCATCACGTTCCCACAACCTGAGGTCGCTGTTCAGCTTATTCTCGAGCGACCTGGCTATCGATCTCGGTACGGCCAACACCCTGGTCTACGCGCGCGGCAAGGGTATTGTCGTGAATGAACCCTCGATCGTTGCCATCAACAAGAATACCGGTGAAGTCGAAGCCGTGGGCAAAGAAGCGAAAGAAATGCTCGGGCGCACACCGGGCAATATTGTCGCGATCAAGCCGATGAAAGACGGCGTAATCGCCGATTTCAAAGTCACCGAGAAGATGCTCAATTATTTCATTCAGAAGGCGCATAACCGCAAGATGCTGGTGCATCCACGCATTGTGATCGGAGTGCCGTCGGAAATTACGCAAGTGGAAAAGCGCGCCGTTATGGACTCGGCCTATCGCGCGAAGGCGAGTGAAGTTCATCTTGTCGAGCAGGCAATGGTGGCGGCCATCGGAGCGGGGTTACCGATTACTGAGCCGAGCGGCAACATGGTTGTCGATATCGGCGGTGGCACGACTGACATCGCGGTAATTTCGCTGAGCGGCATCGTTTATTCGCGTTCGGTGCGCATGGCCGGCAATCAGATGGATGAAGCCATCATGAATTATCTGAAGCGCAAATATAACCTGCTGATCGGCGAGCGCACCGCCGAGCAGATCAAGATGGAGATTGGTTCCGCTCATCAGCTCGACAAGCCCATGACGATGGAAATTAAAGGGCGTAACCTGATCGAGGGAGTTCCAAAGACCATCACAGTCGACGATGGCGAGATACGCGAGTCTTTGAGCGAGTGCGTGTCGACCATCATGAATGCGATTCGCGTGGCCCTGGAACGCACGCCGCCCGAACTCTCGGCCGACATCAGCGATCGCGGCATTGTGCTCACCGGCGGCGGAGCGCTGCTGAAGAATCTGGATAAACGCATTCGGGAAGAAACCGGGCTGCCGGTCTCGATTGCCGACGATCCGCTGTGCAGCGTGGTTTTGGGCACAGGCAAAATGCTCAGCGACTTCAAGCTGCTCAGGAAGATTTCGATCGAATAGTGTCAGTACTTCTGGAGCCGCAGTTGAGATTCCCCAATCCATTTTCGGATTGTCCGCCTGGGATGCCAAGGGTTTTGCTGAGCAGTATGTTCGTTCTCGCCGCTGTCGTCTCCGGTTGGATCACGGTAGACACACAACGTGCGATGAACTGGATGGCAAGGCGTGCGCCCGAGTGGTGGCCCGGACGTTCCGCCGCGATTAGATTGGCCAACCGGCCATTCTGGATTTGGTTTTATAGACTTGACTGTGCTGTCGTCTTCGTGGGCGTAGTTCTGATCCTTACCTCTCACTGGTTGAGACGCTAGTGACGAATTACTGGGAGCTGAAAGCTGACAGCTGATAGCTGGAGCTATGGAATCCGTACTTGGCCGTCACCGCAACCTGATCATCTTCCTTGGCGTGCTGTTCCTGCAGGCGCTGGGGCTGGCGGTGCAGGTAAAGCGTGGCGGACCAGATGAGCAGGATACCCGCCTGATCCGCGTCTGGGCTGTCGATGCCATCACTCCCCTGGAGCGTGCCCTGGTTAGGGTTCAGAACGGTGCGGGCGATCTTTGGCAAAGCTATTTTCTGCTGCGGGGCGTGCGCTCCGAGAATCGGCGGCTCAACGAGCAGATCGAGCAGATGCGGCTCGATCGGGTTCGGCTGAGTGAAGATGCGGAGCAGGCGCATCGTTTGCAGCAGTTGCTTGCCTTCAAAGAACAGGTGATTGCCAAGACCGTGGCAGCTCAGGTGATCGGTTCCAGCGGCAGTGATCTTTCCAAGTCGATTTACATCGATAAGGGATCGGACGATGGCGTCGCTCAGGATATGCCGGTGATTACGGCGAGCGGAGTTGTTGGCAAAGTTCTGCGTGTGTATCCTTCAACCTCGCTGGTGCTGTTGATTAACGATCAGAGCAGCGGGGTCGGTGCTCTTCTGGAGAAGTCGAGGCTGCAGGGGGTGGTCCACGGAACGCCAAACGGGGAATTGATGTTGGAACACATTATGAGCGACGAGAAAGTCGCTCCCGGCGAGATTGTGCTGAGCAGTGGCGGCGACCAGATTTTTCCAAAAGGGTTTCCCATTGGGACGGTCACTCACGTCAGCCCGGGAAAAGAGATGTTTTTGAACATTAAGGTAAAGCCTGCGGCAGATATGAACCGGTTGGAGGAAGTTCTGGTTGTCACCGCGAAGCAGGAACGAGAATCGGTCGCAGG
>JASHTD010000329.1 GCA_030040725.1 Candidatus Sulfotelmatobacter sp.
TCAAGGGCAACGGTGTGATCAGCGAAGGCGTGCGCCCGCCGAACGTTTGGACCAAGTGGTTCCTGCGGATTTTTGGTTTTTAGGAGAAGTCATGCTGCGGGCAAATAGCGAGTTCTTTTGCCGTTGTCATCTCCAGCCGATTTGCGGGCTTGCAGTCGTTCTCCTCATGGCCGGCGTTTTCTTGACTAGCCCGACAGGATCTTCCGGCACTACTCGCCCGCATCGAGAATCTAGAAGTGCAAGTGCGGCGCCGGGCTAAAGTGGTGATCAACGAGCGCACCGGCACGGTGGTGTTGGGATCGGATGTGCGCCTGGGAGCGGTCTCGATCCTGCACGGCAGCTTCTCGATCGAGGTGTCGACCAGCTATAGCGCGTCACAACCGAATCCCGGCTCCCCGGGGCAGACCGAGATTCTGCCGGAAACCAGGCTTACGGCAAAAGAATCTCCGGCGCGCAATGTGGCATTGAGCGAGGGCGCCAGCGTTGAAGAACTGGTGACCCGGCTGCAAGCGATCGGAGCAACGGCGCGCGATGTGGTTTCGATTCTGCAGGCGATCAAGGCAGCCGGGGCGCTCGAGGCCGATCTGGAGGTGATCTGATGAGTACTGTTTCCGCTTTTTCGCCGGCGGGCGCAGCTGCAGCTGCCCTGTTGCCGGCCGCTTCGCCTCCTGACTTGACCAAGGGCCGCAAAGCCGCCCGCGAGTTCGAGGCACAACTGATCGCCACCGTGCTGGAGTCGTTTGAGAAGACCTTCGCGACGCTGCCCGGCCAGCAAGACACTGCCGGACAGGACAATTACAACTACATGGGCACCCAGGCGATGGCATCGGCCTTAGCGGAAGGAGGTGGTTTTGGAATTGCGCAAATGATCGCTGCCCATTTAGGGGCACGAAAGTAGGTGCAAACCAACCGCCAGTTACAGTCGAGGGCGATTCCAGAAGGAAGCACTCAAGTTTTCCTAACTTCTGCCGATGGAACAACATGTCAGTGGGCAGACGTGCAGCGCTGCGACAAGAACCAGCAGGAGAATGGAAAAGACCCGATAGGAATTAAAGTTTTCTAACCGCCTGCCGATACCTAAATTGCAAGCAAAATCGGGAGGAGGCAATCAATGAGAATCGATGGAAATTCAGGGTCACAACCCCTACCTCAGGCGTCGCCAAGCGCGAACCAGGCCGCAACGAGCGTCACCGCCCAGACGTCCAAACCGGAAACTGTGGGCAGCGGGGTTTTGGGGGAGGATCAGGCAGATCTCTCGGGCAGCCATGCTGAGGTGCAGGCGCTAGCTGCACAAGCCTTACAATTTCCGGAGATTCGCCAGACCAAGGTAAGCGCTTTGCGGCAGGTAGTTGAAAATGGCAGCTACCAACCCTCATCCAGCCAGATCGCGGATGCCATGCTGGCGCACATGCTCGTTGTTCCGGCGGCTTAAGGACTAGCATCCGGAGAGAAAGGAAACACCGCACAAGCGGTCATCGTGGACGGCACTGACGTAGCAATTGGTTCGACCGGGGAGCGCATGGACCCGGTGCCGGCGGGGGCACCCGCGCAGGGACAGACGGCCGCGGAAAATCCGCAGAATCCCCCTCGGCGGCGCCCTCCTGCCGAGCCAGCTTCGGCCGCGGGAGGAGAGGAAGCAGCAGACACAGAGAGCGCATCGGATGCCAACAGTGCCCCGCATCGCGTGGATAGTTTGGCATAAGACAAATAAGACAAATGTGTGGGAGAGATTTCAGCAAGCGCCAACCCTTCGATGACGAATCCAACTCAGGCAGCCAACCGCGGAACAGAGAAGATTCTGCGATCGCGCCTGGCCTTGCACCTGGCGCTCGAAGCCAGCCTCGAAAAGAGCCGGAAGGCTCTGCTGGCCTTGGATCTGGCTGGCCTCGTAATCGAAACGCGAGAACAGATTCTGCTAGCTCGCAGCGTGGCGGTCTTGGATGCTTCGCGCGGAAGCGCCGTCAGAATCGAGTGGCGACCCGGGCGAAACGATCTGATTTCCACCCAAACCCTTGAACAATTGCGAGCGAGTGCGTTGCGTGTTCAGTCCACTATCCGTTTGCAGTTAGCACTGTTGGTGCGGTCGCACCAAAAGCTGCGAGTCATGGCAAACATGTTGGCGGGAACGAGCGCGCCCTACAGCCGCGTCGCAGAACAGCGATTGCGCGGCGGGCTGCAGGCCTAATCATTCACCGAAGGAAGACGGATCATTTATGTCAAGCCTGAATGCGAGCCTGGCGACGGCGCTCAGCGGCTTGATGGCAGATCAGGGAGCAATGGAAACGACCAGTAACAACGTCGCGAATGCGGACACACCCGGTTACACCCGAGAGGTTCCAGTCCTCGTAACGAGCGATCCCGTTGAGCTGGGCAATCTGACGTTCGGCACGGGCGTGACCCTGCAGAGCGTGGAAAGCATCCGCGACCCGCTGCTCGAGTCACAGATTCAGCAGCAGACCCAGACTGAAAACCAATACAACACACTGTCCTCGGCGCTGCAGCAGACCCAACTCAACTTCACCACGACCACCAGCGATATCGGCACCGAAATTACGAACTTTTTTAACAGCATTAATCAGCTCTCGACCGATCCTTCGGATTTGTCAGTCCGCCAGGGGGTGCTTACCGCCGCTGACAACCTGGCTACCAGCTTCAACACCACCGCGAACAACCTGACCCAGCAACAGCAAACTCTGGATCTGAGCGCGGTGCAAATCGTCGACCAGATCAACCAGCTCACCAGCCAGATCGCGCAGCTTAATGCCCAAATCAGCGGGCTGCAAAATGCGGGCCAGAGCGCCGGATCGTTCGTCGACCAGCGCCAGCAGGCCATCGACCAGCTCTCGTCCCTGGTAGATGTTTCGGTGATTCCCACCAGCAACACGCTAACGCTGACGACTGGCAACGGAGCGCCGCTGGTCAGTGGCAACCAAAACTTTCAGCTCTCGACCCAGACCAACGCGGCCGGACTGCACGAGATTTATTCCGAAGGAAATAACATCACCAGCCAGATTACTTCCGGACAGCTGGGGGGAACGATCGAAGCGCGGGATCAGGAGATTCCCGCGATCGAGAATCAGCTTGATACGCTGGCCGCCGGGATCGCCAATTCGGTGAATGCGGTGCAGACGACGGGCTACGATCTTAACGGGAATCTGGCGACGAATGAGCCACTTTTCAATCCTCCGCCGGCGAACACGACCGGAGCAGCAGCCAGCCTTTCGGTCGCGATCACCAATCCTTCATTGATCGCCGCCAGTTCCGACGGCACCTCAGGCAGCAACGGAAATGCGCAAGCGATGTACGCGCTGAGCAGCCAGGCCATCATCGCTGGACAGAATCCCACGGACTATTACTCCGGGATCGTTTCAAACGTCGGCAACGCCACGGCCAATGCCTCGGCCGAGCAGAGCGCCTCCAATCAGATTCTGCAACAGCTCAATGATCAACTCTCTTCGGTGTCGGGGGTTTCTCTCGATGAGGAGGCGGCCAACATGGTGCAGTATCAGGACGCTTACCAGGCCTCGGCGCAGGTCATCACCACGATCAACGACATGATGTATGCCGTGATCCAGATGACGACATTAACCGGCTGAACGATATGCGAGTCAATCCCAATCCGTATCCTGACCTGCTCGCTGACATTGCCCAGACGCAGCAGGAAATTCAGACTGACGAGCAGGAAATCGCCACCGGCCAAACGGTCAACCTGCCTTCCGACAATCCAGCCGCGGCGGCGACGCTAGTTCAGAATGCCAGCCAAACCTCGGAGGCCGATCAGTTCCAGCGCAGCCTGGGCAGCATCCAGGGAGAAATGCAGAACGCCGATTCTGCCCTCAATTCCGTCATTTCGGTCCTCCAGCAGGCGATTACTCTGGGAACCGAAGGAGCCAACGGCACCGTTAATACCGCTGATCGCACCGCTATCGCTACCCAGGTGCAGGGAATCCAGAGCCAGTTGCTCGGCCTGGCGAACCTCACCTATCAGGGTACCTACGTCTTTGCGGGAACCGCCAGTCTTACCCAGCCCTACGTGCTCGATGCAAGCTCGCCCTCCGGAGTGACATATCAGGGCAACTCCGACGTCAATACGGTTACCCTGGGCAACGACTTTTCTCTGCAAACCAATCTTCCCGGCCCCGGCCTGTTCTCATCTTCCGGCACCGACATGTTCCAGAGCATTCAAGACCTCATCACCAGCCTGCAGAGCGGCAACAACATTGGCGCGGCGGTGACCGAAGTTGGCAGCTCGCTAAACGCTATCGACACGGCACGAGTCTTTTACGGCAACGCCTTGAACCAGCTCAATTCGCAACAGACCTATCTGAGCAGCCAGACACAGCAACTGGCGCAGGAGCAGGACACCATCGATGCAGCAAACCTTCCCAACGTGATCAGTAACCTTACGACCGGCCAGGTCTCTCTCGAGGCAACGCTCGAAACAATTGGCCAAACCTCGCAGACCAATCTCTTCGATTACCTGCGATAAGCGAGGTCTCTTCGCCGCAAACAACAGTCGGAGCCGGCAAGCGAAACTTCCGCTCGGCTAGAGAGTCTGGCGTGACGTTCGCGCCCACTCCGAAACCGATTGCAGCCGCGAGCGCTGTCGTTCGATGCGGGCTCTCTCGGCCAGCAACGCGCGGTGAATCGATGGAAGAAGATCACGCAGGCGTTCTACCTGATGGCGGTATTCCGCCAGTTCGCCCTCCAATTCCTGATCATGGCTTGCTGCGGGGAGAGCCCTCGCACGCAAACTGGCACCGGCGGCGATCAGATCGGAAAGCAGGGTGCCCATCTGTTCCGGGGTAACGACTTCTGCTTCGCGCTTTGCGGCAATGTTGTCGAGACAAAATTTCAGGCGCCGGTTGGTGTCCCGCAGGAGCTGCAATAGGGACGGCATCATGCGCTCCAGTCAGCGGAAGCATCCTCGGAAGCAATTGGAGGAGCCGCGGAGATCGCCTCTGTCTGTTTGGCGGTAGTCTCGGTAGCTCGCTCAACCTCTAGCCAGGCTTCATACACCATAACCAGCTGCGCAATTTCCCGTTCCAGGATTTGAACAGATTGCTTCAGGTGGGCTTCACATACTCCCGCCCGAACCACGGTATAGAAGCTCTCCAAGTTTCTGGCGACTTCTCCTCCATGTTCCATATCGAGCGAGCCTTGCAGTTGCCCAATCACGGTAATGGCGTGATTGATCTTTCGCGTGCGCAACTCGATTTGTCCGTTTTCAAGTGCGAGGACGGCCTGCCGCAGATCATCAATCGTCTGCTCATAGAGACAGATCACCAGCCGCACGGGACTTGCCCCCCGCGCTGTGGCTTCGCGATAAGAAGTTCGTGCGTCCATCGGTTACAGTCCCGAGGTTAACGTTGGCTCGCTCGAGATCAACGTGCCACTTGCCGACGTACCGGACCCAAGTGTGCCAAGGGTTTCGGTGACTTCCTGCAGAAGCAAGGGATACGCCTCCAGGGAGGCGTTGACGGAGTCAAATTCGGACGTCAGCGCCGTTTGCTGGGTTTGGAGTTGGGTCTCAAAATTCGAGATGCTGTTGCTCAAATCCTGTTCCGTCGCCGTATTTTGGGCGATATCGGCGTTCAAAGGCCCAGTGGTTGCGTTGGTCAGGTTAGTCAGATCCGCATTGAACGAGTCGGCGAAACCAGTGCTGGAACTATTCTGAAAAAAGTTCAGCACGCCCGAAGGATTGGAGGCAACGATCTGCGCGAGCGACTGCCCTGAGGCATTGGTTCCAACGGTCAGAGTGCCGTCGTTGTTCATGTTGATGCCCAGCGATGCCAAGTTAATAAGGCCGCCGTTCACTGTAGTCCCGCCCGTCGCGTCGGGGAGCGAATAGGAAGCATCCGTCAGAATGCTCG
>JASHTD010000065.1 GCA_030040725.1 Candidatus Sulfotelmatobacter sp.
TATATTAGTGCTGTTCTCGCTCGTCATGTTTGGAGTGGCATTTCTGATGGCTAATCGAAGGAGCACGAAGCCTGCCGCATGATCGCCGAACAGTACGCCTATTTCCCTCCACTCATCGCGGGCTTGAATGGAACCAGCGCCGCGTTGCTGGTTACTGGCCGGTATATGATCGCGCGCAAGCGCATGGCGGCGCATCGCGCCTGCATGCTCGCCGCGGTCGCGTGTTCGGCGCTGTTCCTTGGCTGCTACGTATATTTCCACGCGCACGTTGGCGATATTCTTTTTCTCGGGCAGGGCTTTTGGCGCAAGGTTTATTTCGCCATTTTGATTCCGCACGTCACGCTGGCGATTGTGATCGTGCCTATGGTGATTATCAGTCTGAGCCGCGGTTTGCGCGCCCGTTATGATCGTCACCGTGCCATTGCGCGATGGACGTTCCCGCTGTGGATGTATGTGAGCATCACGGGTGTACTGGTGTACTTCATGCTGTATCAGTGGTTCCCGCACTCTTGATGGATGATTGGCGATTTTCGATTATGAATTGAAAGCCTCCGGCAATCGAAACTTGTCAATCGGAATCTGCAATTTATAAAGACCACGCCATGTCAGTTTTGCGGCTCAAGATCGATGTCTACGGAACGGTTGGCGACGAAGCCTGGCGTCAAATCAAGCAGTTCGATCAGATTCAAAGCGCGGACTTCGGACCGCAGTTTGGCAGCAGCGGCCCGCATAATCACGCGCCCAATGCGCCCCACGGCAAGGGCGAATGGATCGGAGCCGAGATCCGGCTGCAGACGCCGCTTCTCGCGCAATATGCGATGTCATATTATCTGGAACAGGAGCGCGTGCTCGACGCCGATGTCGAAGACTAAATAGTCTCCGGTGCGCTCGCTGTTTCTGCTATATTCCTGGGCTTGTGTCGGAGTCAGCGGACATCCCGGCCTCCACTTTAGCTGGCGATCCCGTGCCGGCAAGGCCGTCTGCTCGAACGAGGCACCCCCTCTTGGCTGCCCTCTTTTCCGCAGTCCTGCCGGGAACAGGACAACTTTTTCTTGGTCAGCGCCGTAGAGGCATAGCCTTGCTCCTAGTCCTTTCCGCGCTCCTCGCGGGCTTCTGGCCTTTGCGGCTCCTTCGGTTCTACGCGGGCCTGATCATTTTGTATGGTAGCTGGATCGTTCTCTATTTGTACGCCGCTTGCAGCGCGCAACTATACCGGAATCCTCAAACACGGCTCCGAGCGTCGAGGTGGTGGTTAGTCGCGACCATCCCAATAACTGCGCTGACGCTTCACTTTCTCGGCGTGGGCGCAACCCGCGCCTCGGGATTCAGAACGTTCAAGGTACCATCACCATCCATGGAGAGAACGATCCTAAACGGGGACCAGATTGTCGCCGACATGCGTTACTATTCTTCTCGTTCGCCGAGCCCCGGGGAAATTGTTGTCCTGGATAAGAAAGGGGTATTTTTCTTAAAGCGAGTCATCGCAGTCGCTGGGGATACAATTCAAGGGATGAGCGGAACAGTATTTGTAAATGGCCAAAGGCTCACGGAGCCCTACGTCCAACATACGTCGTCGCAGCCACTGGCCTGGATGGTCAACTTTGGGCCAGTGTTTGTACCCAATGGCAAGTGCTTCGTAATGGGCGATAACCGCGATGTCAGCTTCGATAGCCGCTCGCCGGATTTCGGGCCTATCGACAAGGGGGCGATCGTGGGCAAACCTTTATATGTCTTTAATTCAGATCGTCCTGGAAGATGCATTCGATGACGTCTGAGACCTCGATCCAATCACTCCGCAAACCCGGCATGTCTCGCGGGCAGAAGATCCTCTTCTTCCTGATTGCGTGGCTCATCTGCTTGATGCCGTTCCTGTTCTGGTGGAACACCTGGTTCGGACGAAAGCTTTCGGACCGGCAATTGACCGAATACCTGCACGATACAAAAAAGCCGCGCCACATTCAGCAGGCGCTGGTGCAAGTAGGGGAGCGCATCACGCGTGGCGATGCAACCGCCAGGCAATGGTATCCAGATCTTGTGCGGCTTTCGGCCGATCCGGTTGAACAGGTCCGCAACACCGACGCGTGGATCATGGGCCAGGATACATCGGGCGCTGGATTTCACGAGGCGCTGCTCAAAATGCTCGCCGATGCTTCGCCCATGGCGCGCGGAAATGCCGCGCTGTCGCTGGTCCGCTATGGGGATGCGACCGGCCGGCCGCAGATTTTAGCTTTGTTGCAGCCCGTGCAGATCGTGGCTCCGCAATCCGGACGCATCGTCGATTCGGATCGCCCCGGAACTGCCATTCACCAGAACGGATTAATTGCAAAACTGCAATACGGAAACAAACAGATGGCTGAAATTCGATCGCCGATCCCGGGACGGGTGCGTTCGATTGCCGGAACCGGAGCAAGCGTCGCTGCCGGCGCAGAAGTCGCCGTCGTTGATCCAGCAAGCGACCAGGTATGGGAGGCGTTGCGGGCGCTGTACCTCATCGGCGAGCCGGATGATTTGCAGGCCGTTCGCGCTTACGAGCGCGAGCTGCCGGATATTTCCAACGATGTGCGGCGGCAAGCTCTGGAGACGGAAAAGGCTATCCGGGAACGATCCGGCACATCGTAACCGCACATTACTAAATCGCTCGCAACACTGGAGCGCATCATCCGACTGAACGTTCCTCAGTGTGTCGCTTCGGCCGCCACTCTCTGAACTTCCTTCCATGCAGCTGACCGGGGATCGACCAGATCAAAATGTGTTGCTCCAGCGATCTCGATGGGCTTTACGTCCTCTTTTGCATTTGTCTTCGCCGCGGCATAGCTTCGGCTCAGAGACAACGGAACATCATCGTCGTTGGTCCCATGAAGAATCCATTGCCGCGCATGAATCGTTAGCTTCATCGGATCCGCTTCTCGGTAGTGATCTTTGACCTCGGTGGGCGTGCCGCCAAGAAATTCCACCACTGCGTCGTTGCTCAAATGCAATATATAGGCCTGCTGCAAGTCGATCACGCCCGCGAGCGAAATCACCGACTTGATCGTTGATTCATGCGCTGCCAGGCACAGAGCCAGCTGTGCTCCCGCGGAATGGCCGATCACCGTGACACGTTTTGGATCGAAATGGTAACGGCTAGCATTCTGCATGAGGAACTGATACGCCGCGCGCAGATCGGCAAACGTACCCGGCCAACCACCTCCGGCATTGCCAACACGGCGATACTCCAGGTTGGCAGCAGCAACCCCTATTGCAGTTAACGCTGCACACAAATGCCCCGCATACTCGAGGCCATACTTCGCCCGCCAATATCCTCCGTGGATGACAATTGCCAGCGGATGCAGGCTCTGCCCCTTCGGCAGCCGCAGATCAACGAACTGATTCTCGTCGCTGCCATAGGCGACGCGAAAGTCAGCTTTTGGCGCGGGCAAGCTCAAAATATCGTCGGCTGGAATCACAATTCCTCACAATCTCCCTGATTATAAGGTCTGTGATCCGATCATTCGGATGCCCCTGAAATTGACTCCACTGCCCCGACTCATAATCGACTTCATCCCGGGAGCCGAATGCCCGGCCAGATAAGCCATTCAGAACAATTTTTGGCCAAGATCTTCATAAATCATTTCTTTCTGGCAAGAAAGTTCGCTATTCTCTACCCGGATGTCGACTTTGCCTCTTTCCGAACTTCTCGGCGCGACCGTCTACGGCCCTTCCGGCGACGCCACGGGAAAAGTGCGCGAAGTCACGCTTGCGCCCGAAACGGACCGAAACCGCATCGCATCTTTGATAGTGAAAACCAAGTCGGGGGACCGAGTTCTCCCCTTCTCTGCCGTCTCCGCGATCGACCCCAATATTCATGCCTCGACGATGCCTGCGGAGTGGCCGGTCGCCAATGGCTCGGAAGGCTTGTTTCTCCTGGAGCGCGATCTGCTGGATCAGCAGGTCATCGACGTTCATGGACGCAAGGTGGTTCGCGTCAACGACGTTGAACTGCAACTGGATCTCACTACAGAAGCCGGGAAAACTCATACCGTTTTGCGAGTGCAAAGCGTGGATATCGGTGCCCGTGGCGCATTTCGGCGCCTCCTCCGCGGCCTTGCGCCGCGTGCTGCCCTCGATCGGGTTCTGCAAAAAATTCCTCCACGCACTATTCCCTGGAGTTTTGTCGATCTCATTGAGACCGATCCGGCTCGCCGTATCAAGCTCAAGATTTCGCACGAAGGGCTATCGAAACTCCATCCTGCCGACATTGCCGATATCGTCGAGGATCTGGCTCCGGACGAGCGCGAAGCCGTCTTTGAAACTCTCGACGAAGGAGTGGCAGCCGAGACGCTGGAAGAAGTCGATCCGAAAGTTCAGAAATCGATTGTCGAATCTCTCGATTCCGAACGCGCCGCCGATATTGTCGAAGAAATGGATCCGGATGCGGCAGCGGACTTGCTTGCCGATCTCCCGGAAGAGCGCACCGAACAGATTCTGGTGGAGATGGCGCCGGAGGCGAGCCAGGAGGTGGTCGAACTTCTGGAACACCGCGAGGAGACGGCCGCCGGGCGGATGACCACCGAGTTCCTCGCGCTGCCAGTCGCTGCCACCGTCGAAAACGCGATCGGTGTCATGCGCGAGTTTGAGGGCGGAGTCGAATCCGTGAATACCATCTATCTCGTCG
>JASHTD010000066.1 GCA_030040725.1 Candidatus Sulfotelmatobacter sp.
AGATGGCGTCATCGTTCGCAAAAACGCCCGCATTCAACATCCCGAGCGCCACCACTACCGCGCCCGTGAGCGTTGCCGCATCGACCAGATGCGTGCAGCCGAGTTGCTTCGCGTAATGCAAGCCGTCGGCGAGAACGAGCCGGCCCTCGGCGTCGGTGTTAATGATTTCGATCGACTTGCCGGACATGGCGATCTGCACGTCGCCGGGTTTCTGCGCGTGGCCTGAAGGCATATTTTCCGTGGCGCAGACGATGCCGATCACTTTTACTTTGGGCTTCAGCAACGCGATTGCGCGCATGGCGGCGATCATGGTCGCGCCGCCGGCCATGTCGTACTTCATTTTTTCCATGCCGTCGGCGGGCTTGATCGAGATACCGCCAGTGTCAAACGTAATGCCTTTGCCGACCAATCCGACCACCGGGTTCTGCGGAGCGCCAGAAGGTTCGTATTTCATAACGATGAGCGCGGGCGGTTCGTCGGAGCCTTGTGCGACGCTCCAGAATGCACCCATTTTCATCTCTTTGATTTTGTCCGCGCCGTGGACCTCACATTTGAGGCCAACTTCCTGGCACATTTTTCGTGCACGGTCGGCGAGGATCGTGGGAGTCATGCGGTTGGAAGGCTCGTTGACCAGATCGCGGGCGAAGTTCTGGGACTCGCCGATAATCTGAGCCTGGCTGGCGGCTTTCTCCAAAGCGGCTTTGTCAGCCTTGTTGCCGGCGACAATGGTGAGGTCCTCGATCTTCTGATTCTTGCGATCGCTGCGGTAGTAATCGGGATCGAAATTTCCCACCAGCGCCCCCTCGACAATGGCCCGAGTGGCCTCTTCGGCGGGGATTAGCGGAGGGAGAATAAAAGCCAGGCTGCGCAGTCCGCGGCCTTTCAACGTACGCACGGCCGCGCCGGCCATGCGCCGCAAATCGTAGCTCGAGAATTTTTTGGCTGAACCTGCGCTCACCAGCAAGAGACGCCTGGCTTTCATTCCGGCAGGTTTATGCAGCAGGTTGATCTCAAACGACTTGCCGGTGAGTTCGCCGCTAGAGAGCAGATCGGCGGCGGCAGCCTGCACGGCGGCATCGTCACTGGCAAGTTTTAGCTGCGGCTTGGCGTCTTTGTTCTTTTCGCTTTGCGCCGGATCGGTGTAGTTGAGAACGACAGCAACGAGCGATTCGGTTTCCAGTTGAGCAGGGATAGAAACAGAGATAGTAGTTTTCATAATGTCTTTTTTGAAGGATTTGGGTGACCTTCCAGTATCGTCGGCAAGGAAGGGATTGCGCAAGCGGCGGAGACCAGCAAAAGAATATTTGTGCGCCAGCCGCTTAGAGTAAGCGGGAGAGAGCTAGGGCCGCCGAGCGCGGGCGGCCCTCCTACGCTGGATTCCTAGTTTGTAACACGAGAAGTGCGGAATGCCGACGACTGCACCAGATATTTGCCCTCGTCAGGATTTACCTGGTCGAGATCGAGCGAAAAGCTCGAGCCTCCGGTCGTGCCTCCCTGCTCGATGATGCGAGCGCGGAAATAGTAGGTACTTCCAGGCTCGGCAGTGAAGCCGGCAAAGGCCGCTTTCTTCGAATAGGTTTTGAACACCGACTGCCAATTCGCGCACAGGTGATGCTCGCCGGGATCGACTGCAAATGTGATGTATGAGTTACCTTTATTCGCGCCAACCCAGGTCCCATCCATGCCGATGCGCAGCGTGGGACGCGCGAGCTGGTTCGGCACCTTGTCGAAAACTTCAATCACGTAAACCTGGCTCTTGTTCGCATCCGGAGCGATCGCCGGAGCCGGGGCAGTCTGGGTGTCGAAGTGCGCAGTCGGCGGACCGCAATCCGATAGCGCAGGCTGACCGAGAGCCGATTGACTCTGGGCGAGGCTCAAGGCGCAAGTGCAAACGACGAGGCAGATTACAACGAGAGTGGCTTTCATGTTGTTCCTCCCGCCGGTGGCGGCCGCTGCCATCACGGCAGACCGGCTAATCAATAAGATAGTCGAGCCATGTCAAGGGATGTATAAAGTCGGTCAAGTTCGGTAAAGGCGGGCGAATCTCAGCGTAGCCCAATAACCGCTGACTTAGGCAGAATTCGTTCCGGTTTGCCGACAAATTGGGAACTACCATTCAATGGTCGCAAGCACGTTTATTCAACACGAGGGAGCGACTGTAGGCAGCAGGTGATGGATGCTCAATCCGACAGCCGGAGTGTGTCAATCAAGGCGGACAGAGCAGCAGGCTGATTTCGACGGCTTGGGTAGTAAAGAAAATAGCCCTGGAATGTTGGGCACCAATCTCTCAAGACCTGAACCAAGTGCCCCTCTGAAATCATTCCTCTGAGAGTTTCTTCCATCGCCGTTCCGATTCCTACGCCTTTCAACACCGCTTGAATGACCAAGTCTGGATCATCGAAAGATGCTGGCCCCTGGGGGCTGACTGTGAGTGCCTTACGGCCTTTCTCAAATTCCCACCGATAGAGACCGTTGCTAAAGCGAAAACCTATACAGGAATGATCTTTGAGGTCCTGTGGTTTTCGGGGAATATTGCGTGACTTGAAGTAGTGCGGCGATCCGACGACCGCGAGACGCATCTCTTTGGTGACCCGGACGGCAATCATGTCCCGTTGGATGAACTCGCCAAGCTGAACCCCAGCGTCGTACTCCCCGGCGACAAGATCGACGGGATCATTCGAAGAAGTGACCTCCAGAACGATTTCCGGATAGGTGCGTGCGAACTGAGCCAGCTTCGGCAAAATCACCATTTGCGTAGCGGTTCGCGGGATGATGAGCCGAATTCGGCCCGCTGGACTCTCTCTTTGCTTTCTGGTTTCAGCTACTGCTCCCTCGATCCGCTCCAATGCAGGCGCGAGATCCTGGAGAAGTGCGGCCCCGGCGGCTGTGGGAGAGACGCTTCGCGTGGTCCGCGCGAGCAACTGAAGACCTAATCTCTTTTCGAGGCCCCGCATGGAATGGCTGAGCGCAGATTGCGAGACGCCCAGCCGCGCGGCCGCGCGGGTAAAGCTACGTTCTTGGGCAACGATTGCGAATGCTGAAAGTTCTCCTAAATCGTTTCTCATGATTCATGAATGCTACTCATAACTCCATGCGACCGCAACCGCCTTGTATCATGAAGGGTAGAAGCCTAGTCTCTTATCAGATCAGGAGGATGGCAATGCAAAAACGCAAATTGGGATCGGGCGGACTGGAAGTTTCGGAACTGGGTTTTGGCTGTATGGGGATGAGCTTCTCCTATGGACCTCCGAAAGATACGAAGGAAATGACGGCCTTGTTGCATGCTGCGGTAGAGCGCGGTGTCACGTTCTTCGACACGGCTGAAGTTTACGGTCCGCTCATCAATGAAGTACTCGTCGGTGAAGCTCTCGCCCCGTTTCGCGGCCGGGTGGTGATCGCGACAAAATTTGGCTGGGAAGCGAATCCAGATGACGATGGCAAGTGGAGCGCGTTGAACAGCCGCCCCGAACACATCAAGAAAGTCGCAGAAGAGTCACTCAAGCGGCTCAAAGTGGATGCCATCGATCTCTACTATCAGCACCGGGTCGATCTCAACGTTCCAATTGAAGATGTAGCGGGTGCGGTGAAGGAGCTTATCCAAGAGGGCAAGGTCAAGCATTTCGGCCTTTCAGAAGCGAGTGCGAAGACGATCCGCCGCGCCCACGCGGTGCAGCCCGTCGCCGCTCTTCAGAGTGAATACTCGTTGTTCTGGAGGGAGCCGGAAAAAACGGTGATGCCTACGCTCGAAGAACTCGGCATTGGCTTCGTTCCGTTTAGCCCGCT
>JASHTD010000067.1 GCA_030040725.1 Candidatus Sulfotelmatobacter sp.
ACGCCGCCCACCGGCTCCGTTTTTCCTCTCGACCTGACGGGCATTCCGACCAAAGCCGTGTGGCCGTATGCGCAGCAGTGGAGTTTCGGCGTGCAGCGGGAAGTGAAGCAGAATGTTGTGGTCAACGCGGCCTATGTGGGAAGCAAGGGAACGCACCTGACGGTTGAGCGCCAGCTCAATCAGTTGCAGCCGCTTCCGTTAAACGAAAATCCCTTCGGCCCAAACGAGCCGTTGACTCTGACCGACTGCGACGACTCGCCCGTCGGGGGAGCGGGTCATCCCGGCGACGGCACCACTCCTTTCCTGCTGCAGAGCGGAACCATCGTCACTTCGCAAAACCCGGCGTACGTGCATCTGCAGGCCGCGTGCACTTCGCCGTACATCCCGAATGTAAACTCACTCCCGCGCCCTTACCCCGGGCTGGGAAGAGTTTTTTCGTTGCAGAATGTCGCCGATTCTTCCTATCACGCGTTGCAATTCACCATCCGGGCGGTGCGCGGTCCGCTCACCGCAGGTCTTTCCTATTCGTACAGCCATTCCATTGACGATGCGTCAGACCGCAGTGATCCAGTTTTGGTCAATTCGTACGACTTGCGGGAGAACCGCGCGAGTTCGAACTTCGACGAGCGCCACCTGCTCACTTTGAGCTACATCTATACGGCGCCGAATCTGGCACGCTGGTTCTGGGAATCGGCGCTGGCGCCTCAATCAGAAGACGGAGCCCCCATGGGCACCTGCTGCTCGCACGCCATGGATCAGGTCTTCGGCGGATGGGAAATTGAAGGCTTGACGCTCTATCAGGCAGGCACGCCTTTCACAGTCATCAACAGCTCTGACAATACCGGCATTTCTCTCACCGACAATGCAGGAGTCTCCAGTGGGCTGGGCATTGCCGCGTCCTACCCGGATGTGGTCAAGGGACTCGCCCAACCGAGCAACAACATTCAGAGCGTAGGGCCGCTGCTCGGAAATCCTTCGGAATTCGTGGCGCCGCGCGGGTTGACGTTCGGAAATGCCGGCCGAAATTTCTTCAACAATCCCGGCCGGTTGAATTTCGATTTCTCGGTGTTAAAGCGCTTCAAGATGACCGAGGCGAGCGATCTGCAGTTTCGCGCCGAGTTTTTCAACGTATTCAATCACACGGAATTCGAAATCTACGACCCGGATAATCCTGGCAGCACCGGCAACAACGTGGCGAGCTGCTATGCGGGGCCGAGCTATTCGGCGGGTTTTCAGGCGATCGGAGGAGCCGACTGCGTCACCGGTGCTTCATTTCTGCATCCGCTCGATGCACACCGGCCGCGAACCATCCAGTTTGGATTGAAGTATTCATTCTGACCGAAGAGATCTATGAAGCGATTGACCAACCATCGGGCAGCGAGTTCGAAACGCAGTGGGACCCTCGGGACTTCTTTGAGGAATGTCTTAAGGATCGCTGCGGCTTTGACCTTTGCGGCCGCAGCTGTGATCGTTTTATCCTCCTGCGGGGGCAAGAGCGATCCGGCCCCGTCGCAAAGTGACGGCCAGTTCACCGGGAATTGGCAGTTCACGATGTCGGCGCCGGCGGATCATTCGTTTGTCGGAGGCTTGCAGGGCGGCTTTCTCATCCAAAACCTCAATGGAGTTCTCACAGGGAGCGTTGTTTACTCGATCTCGTTGCCGCCTGCGAGTAGCACAGCGGCTCCGACCCTTTGCAATAGTGGGTCAGCCCCCGTTACCGGTACGGTCAGCGGACAAACCATAACCCTGACTGCCGTCGCGTCGCCGCAGACTTTTACCTTGAATGGAACTCTAAGCGCCGACGGCACAACCGTCATGGGAACTTACAGCTCAACCGAGGGTAGTATGACCGACGGCATACGGTGCGGCACGGCTCAGAGCGGGCTGCAATGGACTGCCGTGTCGGTGCCGCCGCTTACGGGAACGGTTCAGGGTTTTTTTCATAGCGTTCAAAACGATCCGGCTCTCCAGAACCAGTTGTTTCCTGTCACCGGAAGCTTCACACAGGGGCAAAACATCGGAGCGAGCAATGCGACGGTCACCGGCACGCTGACTTTTCAGGGCTATCCGTGTTTGAGCAGCGCCTCGGTGAACGGCCAAGTCAGTGGCAGTTCCGTCATTCTTCAGATCATCGGAAGTAATGGACTGAGTGCCGGACAGATTGGAGCCTACGCGGGCACAACTTCGACTCCATTGCCGGTAAGCGTGTTGAGTTCCTCTGCGGGACTCGTCCTGCAAGGCACCAACGGTTATGGCGTGAGTACTAGCTCTTGTCCCGGAGGTAATGCTCCCGGAGATGTCGGCGATATCTGCCTCGGCATCGGAAATACCACGAGCTGCACACAGCCGATTTTGATATCACCCGCCACGCTCAGTTTTCCCGCGCAGCAAGTGGGTACACCAGCGACCACGCAGGTCATTACCGTTACCAATAACAATCTGACGGCGACTCCGCTCACCGGAATGACTCTATCGCTGACCACGATCAACCCGGCGCCGGGGATCGAAAGCCCGTTCGGCCCAAGCGATTTCACCGAGCTTCCGAGCTTTACCGAGCAGGATAACTGTGCCAGTTCGCCGGGCAAGCCTTTCACGCTTGCCCCGCAGCAGAGTTGCTACGTCACGATTGCATTTTCCCC
>JASHTD010000068.1 GCA_030040725.1 Candidatus Sulfotelmatobacter sp.
CGCCAGATGTGATAACCCTTGCCACCTGCATCGGAATCGAAGTACATCCACTTGCCATTTGGCGACCAGGCAGCGGACTCACAGCCTCCCGACTGCGGCCCCACGAAGCGCGCGGTTCCGCCTGAGAAGGGAACCAGTTGGCACGGAATCCATCTACCGTCTCCACCCATTTCGACTACCAGCGCCCACTTGCGATCCGGAGAAAGATAGGAGTAATGAGCCATGTGATCTTCGCCCGGGGGAACATAGACATCCCGCTGCTCCGAACGGCTTTCAGTTGCGGTTACGACCGAAAGATGAATTCCACTTTTGATCTCGCTGAACATCACATGGTGTGCGTCGACCCAGCTCAGGCCACTGGAATTGGAAAGCAATAGCTGGGGCTGACCTCCGAGCACCGGAACGACCCACGTCTGCCAGTTTTGTTCACTGGTTCCGTAGGCAATGCGCGAGCCATCCGGCGAGAACGCAGGCTGCAGCTTAATCTTCGTTTCGTCGTGTGTCAGCTCTACCGGCTCTCCGTCAGGTAGCAGCTTGACGTAGAGCTGCGCCAATCCGTCTGTTGAACGGAGAAACGCCAACATACGTCCGTCTGGCGACAGAGCCGGGTCAAAGCTCTCACCGCTAAGGTTTGTGAGCTGCACCCACTGTGAAGAGTCGGAAGTGGGAACGTTGCCTGCCCTTCGCGAGATCACAATCGCACCAACGACCAGCGCAGCGATCAGCAGCGAGACGCCAGCCGAAATGGTGTGCCGGGATCGTCGTTGCGGCGACACCGCTACGACTCTCGGTTTCGTACCCGATTCCGTGTCCCGCTTAAGCCGTTGCAGGTCGGTGCGCATGTCGGCCGCGTTTTGGTAGCGGAGGTTGCGATCTTTCTCCAGCGCCTTTTGGATGACATCTTCCAGCTTGGGTGGAATCTCACGGTTGAAGCGAATTGCGGCCGGTGGATCGGAATCAAGAATGGCTTTGAAGATCACGCCCGAGCTTTCGCCGTGAAAAGGCAAAGTGCCCGTCGTCATCTCGTACAGCACCGCTCCGAAGGAGAACAAATCCGTGCGAGCATCAAGCTCTTTCGCTCGAACCTGCTCCGGTGACATGTAGGCGATCGTGCCGATAGCCTGACCTGGACTCGTCAAGTGCTCTTCCAGCGTCATCGTCGTCTGTCCCAAGGCCTGCGATTCACTGCTCCCCTCTCGAATCGGCTGCGTCACCTTCGCCAAGCCGAAATCCAGAATCTTCGCATGCCCACGCTTGGTGACGAAGATGTTTGCCGGCTTTATGTCGCGATGAATGATCCCCGCCCCATGCGCCGCGTCCAGTGCATCGGCAATCTCGATCCCCAGCGACAGAATCGTCTCTGTCTCCATCGGACGCCCGCCGATGCGGTGCTTTAGCGTCATCCCGTCGAGAAACTCCATGACGAGGAACAACTGCTCACCGTTCTTGCCGATTTCGTGAATCGTGCAGATGTTGGGATGGTTCAGCGCCGACGCGGCCCGGGCCTCACGACGAAAACGTTCGAGAGCTTGCGGATCCTTCGCCACGTCGTCTGGCAAAAACTTGAGGGCGACGAAGCGACCCAGTTCCGTGTCCTCGGCCTTGTAGACCACACCCATCCCGCCACCGCCGAGCTTCTCGACGATGCGGTAATGCGAGATGGTCTGCCCGAGCATTTGGGGTGAATGTTAGGGAGAGGAGCAGCGTAAGTCAATGAGAAGTGGGAAGGTGCAGCCTTGATAGGGGCACTAGCCAAGCGCGCCCTTTCCGACAATCTTGATTAGGCGTTGCGCCTGGCGTCATCGCAGAGAGTCGGCTGGCGTTACCGAGAAGGTGCAATCACCGACATTGATCGGGACCTAAGTATTGCTCGGATCGATTCACTGCTTCTTCTTAGCCTTCGCCCATCTGGCCTGAGCAGCACGGCGGGCTACGTTTTTACGCTCTTCAGCCGTCATCTTGTGGAGGCGTGCCTTGCCGCCGCGCCTGCCTAGTTCGACAGCTGCTGGATTCTTCCTACGCACGGCTCATTTTTTATCACGCAAAGTCGTTGACGGATGCCAAGCAGTTGGTAAATACCAGTAATCGAACACAATTTGATGCTTGACATCATAATGCTAAGCGCATAGCATATTGGTCAGCGGGCGATCAGAGTGCTGGTAACACTCTGACCGCCCTAACCCGCAACCCTGAATAGGAGGGCAACGTGGCTAAACCCACTCTAGCAAATTCCCGAAATCGTCATCAGTTGTTCGCGCGAACACCGGGGTCATTCACGCCCAGTTTCCCAAAGCCACAATTTGTTTTCCGAGTGTTTCCCACGGGCGAAGCTGTATATCCCTGGCGCATTGCCGCGCCGGCGGCCAACCAAACCATCTCTCGCCACAAAAGCCTAAGTTTTGCCCTTCGGAAATGCACGCGGCTGAATGGGCAGCGTGCAGAAGGAGGGAGAAATGCGAAAAATTGACGGGACTGACACCTCCATTCGGTTGGCGCGACGGATTTGGACCAATCTTTCCCGCGAAGCCCTAAACAGGCTCAAAGAGATCACAAACCAGCACAAGCTCTCTGTTCAGGCTGGCGATTTGACCTACCTGCAGAACGGCTGGTACGTGACCCACACGGGGTTGCTCGGACTCGCGAGGCGCAATCGTTGTGCTGGTATTGACGTTCGTCCAGTCTCGAAGTTCTGCGAGCCTTCTTCGCAACGCTGGGCGTTCAAAGCCACGGTCTACAAATCGAGGAGCTGTCGCGGATTCGTTGGCTACGGGGATGCAAATCCTTCCAACGTTTCTTATCTTGTACAGGGCGCCGAAATGCGAGTCGCCGAAACGAGGGCCGTCAATCGCGCTCTCCGCAAGGCATACGGCATAGGGATCTGCTCCGTTGAGGAGATTGGCTCCGTCGCGGAACCTTCTCCGCCTGCCCGCGAACCCAAGAAACTTCCAACCAGGACCACCAATGGCAACGGGATCTCCAGTGGAACGGTCCGTGACCGCCTCTGCCAGGTCATTCGGCAGCACCAACTTGACCCCAATCTGGTCAAAGCCTACGCAACCGACTTCT
>JASHTD010000069.1 GCA_030040725.1 Candidatus Sulfotelmatobacter sp.
TGTTCAAGCCGGGCGAGGATGTCCGAGATTTTCGCGCTGGTTGAGGGTCGAAGAACTGATCCCGCGGTTCGCGGGAATGCGAGAAAACCAAAATTGCCTGACTGCGCCGGGCTACGAAATCGCTTTCGAACGAAGGTTCAGGGTCACCTGGTCTGTTTGTGAGCAGCCAGATTTCACTGCCGTACCGGACTCATTACATTCTTCATATAACCGATACGCTTCTTTCCATTACAATCCTCTAAGTCAGAAAATCTTTATCCCAAAGGACTTGGAAGCCTATAGCCGGCTGCGTGGGAGAACACTGATCTATGCGACCCTTCGTGAAAGGCCTCTTGATCGCTGGCCTCATTTTTGTTTCAGGCGCAATTGCCTGGCCTTCGGGACTTGCAACTCCACCGGCGCCCATTCCGACCCCTTCGAAACACGATGCCGTTTCAGTCCGTTTGCCCTCCGCCGCCTTTGCCGCGCTCGAAACCATCGATCCTGAGCATATCCGCTGGCACGTTCGATTTCTCTCTCATGATTTGCTGGAAGGCCGTGGCACCGGCCAGCGCGGCGGGGAGATTGCCGCACAATATATTGCCACGCAGTTCGCCGAGTATGGATTGAAGCCCGCCGGAGATAATGGCACATATTTTCAGAAAGTGCCGTTAGTTGGAATTACAACCCTGCCCGAAACCCGTTTCACGCTTGTTCCAAAGCAAGCGGCGGCGATGAACCTCAAGCCGCTCGATGAGTATGTCGCCTACGATCAGACGCAGCAGCCGAAGTCTGACGTCGATGCCGATATCGTTTATGTGGGCTACGGAATCGAAGCTCCCGAATATCACTGGGATGACTACAAAGGCGTGGATGTGCGCGGCAAAGTTCTGCTCATGCTGGTGAACGAGCCGCCGTCTGACGATCCTGGTTTCTTCAAAGGGAAAGCTCTCACTTATTACGGCCGCTGGACCTACAAATACGAAGAAGCGGCGCGCAAAGGCGCGATCGGAGCGATCCTAATCCACCGCGAAGACATGGCGAGTTACCCCTGGGAGGTAGTGCGCAACTCGAACTCGGGTGAAAAATCGTATCTGAAATTGGAAGGTCCGGCATTAAAAGTTGCGTCGTGGGTGCAACTCGATGTGGCGAAGAAGCTGGTTGCGGCCTCCGGCCTGGATCTCAATAAGCTGATCGCCGACGCCGCCACGCGCGGCTTTCATCCCGTAAGTCTTGGCGCGAAATTGAAAACGCACATCGTGAGCAATGTACGTGATTTCGAATCGCAGAACGTTGTAGCCATGCTGCCCGGTTCCAGCCGCAAGACGAAAGACGAAGCAGTCATGTTTACGGCTCACTACGATCACCTCGGCATGCGCCCGGATATGCCGGGAGACAATATTTATAACGGGGCCGTCGACAATGCCACCGGATGCGGCATCCTGCTCGAAATTGCCCGCGCGTTCAGTGTTGCCCGCGATCGTCCGCCTCGCTCGATCATTTTTGCGTCGGTCACGGCGGAAGAACAGGGATTGTTGGGGTCGGAATATCTGGGGAAGCATCCGCCCACACCAGCAGGGAAGATCACGCTCGACTTGAACTTCGACGCCGTGCAACCCATCGGCGAGCCGCAAGAAGTGCAAGTCTCCGGCTCCGAGCGCACGACTTTCTACCCGTGGGTGCAGGCGACGGCAAAAGAGTTTCGCCTGGCAATCCGTCCGGACGCGAGCCCCGGGGCGGGATATTACTACCGCTCTGATCATTTCAGTCTGGCTCGCGTGGGAATCCCGGCCTTTTCCATCAACGAAGGAATGAAGTTCAAAGGTCACGACGCGAGTTGGGGCATCGCGCAGAGTGAAGACTACGTTAAGAACCACTACCACCAGCCGAGCGATGAATACCATTTTGAAATGAATTTCATCGGCGACGCGGCGATGGCGCGATTCGGATTCGCGCTGGGCTGGGAAGCCGCCGGATTGACACGGCTTGTCGGCTGGCAAAAAGGCGATGAGTTCGAAGCCGCGCGGATCGAGAGCCAGTAATACTTCGCCGTCATCCCGTAACCTGGCGCTGAGTCGGTTTGGCGTACCAACTCGATATCTCCCGACGAGAGAACGGTTTTGGGAAGCCGAACCCGATTACTCTGTCGTTAAAAGTCTATGCTTATAGTCAATGAGTGCAATCGGCTGATGGCGTCAGCCGACACCGGTCATAGAATCGGCTTGCCCTCCGGCGTTACAATTCGCGTCAGGCCCGACGTTTCCGGCAAACGAAATGACCGATGTGATGAGCATCAGACTCTCGCCGCCCGCCAGAATTGCTGGCTTGTTTTACCTGCTTGTCTTTCTTTTCAACGGAATCGCGATCCTCGTGATCAGCGGTCTGGTCATCTGCGGGGATGCGGCCGCCACTGCGTCCAACATTCTGGCACACGCCTCCCGATTCTGGCTCGGGTTCACGTTCCGTCTCATCATGATCGCCTGCTTTATCGTGGTCACAGCTCTATTCTATGAATTGTTTAAGCCGGTAAACCGAAGGGTCTCTTTGCTCGCAGCCTTTCTCAGCCTGATGGGATGCGCCGTGCAGGCGTTTTCCTTCCTCTTCTACATTGCGCCCTTGGTCGTTTTGCAAGATGCCCCTCACCTGGCCGCGTTCAAGGCAGAACAACTTCAGGCCATCGCGCTGATGCTCTTCCAGTTGCATGTAAAAGCTGCCAACATCGGCTCGGTATTCTTCGGGTTTTATTGTCTGCTGATTGGCTACCTCGTCTTCCGGTCGGCCTTCTTGCCTCGGATCTTGGGCGTGCTGCTGATGCTTGCCGGAATGAGTATGTTGACCCTCCTGTATCCGCCTCTGGCTAACTCTCTGCGTCCCTACAATCTGGCTCTTGGCATTCTCGGCGAAGGATCGTTGACATTGTGGCTTCTCTTCATGGGGGTTAATGTTGATCGATGGAAGGAACAAGCCCAGGTACGGGTTGGACAACAGGGGAATGCGACCTGAGGCTTTGAAAAGATTTAGTCCAGCCGACACTTCGCAATCTCGGTTGACGTTAAATCCCGATAACGGTCAAAATCGCCACGCAGGAACTGCGGGAGAGGTTTTTCAACAATCTACGTCCACTCTATCCAGCACTGTGATTTGACCGTGTAGATCATCGTTCCGATGCTCCATCGTTAGAACTCGCCGATCACTCGAAAGTGTCCAATAGTCGCAGAAATGCAGTTCGTGCTCGGATTGATTGGCCCATGATTCAATCAGTAGCTCGGAACCCATCCACCGCAAGCGACTTCGCCATGCGGCGTCAAGCACAGAGTTGGTCGCGCTCTCGCCCGTCGTTCGTGCCTGAAAATCGATATATCGCGTGTTTTGGTCTACCGTAGTAATTGCCATGTTGACCCTCAGGTCCGGTTCAGAGTGAGAAATGGTGATCAACAGTTCTTTCGGCGCCGGACCCAGCAATCTGCTATTTTCAATGTTCGCCTTCCATTTACCCGTAAAGTCTGGGTTCATGTCACTGCTCCCTTTTACTCGCGTATTCTGACACGTCAACGGGGCGATCTCGAGGATTGCAACATCGCGATAACGCTGATTGAGGGGTTTTGAGCTAAGACCTGTTCTCGCCGGTTGATGGCTTACTTATCAGGAGCATCGTTCTTCTTTCGGACGATTAAAAGTTGGATAAAAACCCCCGAAACCAGTGAGCAAATAAATGCTATCCACAACCAAAGCACGCTTCCTCGCACCAATCCCAGGAAAAATACTAGAACGCTCAGAAGACCCATCACGGTAGCAAGAAAGGGTTTCAGCTTCATGCCCTCAGATACGTCGGCCTGGGTACGGAAAAACGAGCGTCGGTCGCCGTTGCAGACAGACACAGGAATATTACGCCAAGCAGATCAAGTGAGACGGTCGTAATAGCGAAGACTTTACTTGCTCAATTTGGTCGTTTGGCATTGTTGGCGAAACATCCCGATTTCACTCAGCTTCTCACATTTTACTCAAGCGACGGTCATTAGTTGTTGCAACATCCTGATTACACTCATTAACCTTGTACGCGGCCCGGGCCATGTTTGGCGCCCCGTAACCTAGGTAACTTTAGGCCTTTCCCCCACGCGTGCTAGCCTCGATATGCGCTGGATTATCAGCGATTTCGGACGAGTTTCAAGCTATCACGATGCCAAGACTCCCCATCTTTCGCCTGGGTAAGCAGCAGGAAAAACTCCCACTTCCGGAACTGGTCGGAGCTGCGCCGTCGATCGCCCTCGAAGGCTTAGCGGTTGGTGTCGACAATCTGCGGCATGATGTCAGCCTGAGCCCACGCTTTGTGGACGCGGCCCGCGCGCAGGTCATGCACCTGATCATCCGATACGGCGAACTGGAAGGCCTGCTTGCGGCAGAGGCCAAGCCGCAAAGTCTGGCGCCGGAATGGCTGCGAGCCGCCGCTGCTCCCAAGGCCGATCGAACAACACCTGACAAAAGCGACTGGAAGCCGCTGCTGGCCGAGCTCCACCTGGCTGCATTGAATCGCGCCAAGAAGGAAGAGAATATTTCTCTTGACCTGCTGGCGCGGCTTGCGATTACCAAATTCCTTAGACTCGAGATGCAGGTGCAGTTCGCACAAGTGCTCGAGCGTTGCCGGGTTCTGCTTAAGAACTATGAAGGCATTCGACACGGCAAGGCGGTGGAATACCGCGAGCGCGTAGCGGGTTTCCAGGTTCGAAAGAAGATCATCCTGCGTAAGACGGGTCAGGATCTTTTCGAAACCATCCGCGAAATTGAAAAGGAAACCTTGGCTCGCACACGCCGCTCATTCTTTGGAGGATCTGGAGTCAGCGAAACGGGAGCCGGCGACACGGCGGCAAATGCGGACAAAAGCACAACCGCTGTCAGCGCGGCTTTAAGCACCTACGGCCTGTTTGTGAATCGCCTGGCTTTTTCTGAGGATGGCCGCGACGACTATCTCTGCGCCGAACACTACGTGATGCTCGGCAACTGGGAGCGCGACTCCGACCGTTATCCCCGCCTGCAGGATATTGTATGGAATTTCATGCGGTCGCTCTACGGTGAGGAAATCAAGAGTGAGACCATCGACTCCTGGCTGTGCGTTCCAGAAAACGTTCGCGCCCTCGTCGGCACAGGAACGCCCGACGAGTCCACGCCCGAAGGGTTAGCGCAAGAGGATCGCCTGGCGAAATGGGTGCGCCTGCTCGAAGATGAGCAGGTCATCGAGTGCGTGATTGCTTCCTACCACACCGTTCCGCTGCTAAGTGAGTATGCGCCGCGAATCAATCCACAGCAGTTAAAGAATGCGCTCATTTCGCGGCCAGAATGCGACCGCGTTGAGCGGCTGATCCAGGAGCATGGCAAGCTCTCACCTAACAGCTTGTACGCGGCGGTGGCCAAGGTTGCCGCATGTCGTGGGGCTGAGCGCGCGAAAACCGCTGCCCGTTTTCTACAGGATTTTTCTCTTTATCACCGTGACCTGCGCCGGCTGGAGACCCTCGTCTCGGCACTCGATTCTGTCAATGTTGTCACTACCGAGAAAGTGCGCGAGCTTTCCCGTGTGAATGGAACGCTCTACGAATTTCTTTTGCCTGATGAGCAGCAACAGCAGCCGGAACAGGACCGCGTGCTGCGGCACGTTGTCCTCAAAGCTGACGTACGTGATTCAACCCGGCTCACGAGAACTTTAACGGAAAAGGGTCTCAATCCGGCATCTTACTTCAGCCTGAATTTTTATGATCCGGTAAATAAGCTGCTCGGCAAATATGGTGCGGAGAAGGTCTTTCTCGAAGGCGATGCCATTATCCTCGCCATCCTCGAGCGGTCGGGCGAGCCTGAACTGGCAGTCAGCCGCGCCTGTGTGTTAGCGCGAGAGATGATCGAGATCGTCCGTGGCTACAACGAACTTATGCGGCGTTCGCAGATGCCGGAGCTCGAACTGGGCGTGGGAATCACGCTGCAGGAATCAGCACCGCTGTATCTGATGGATGGCGAACGGCAGATCATGATTTCCGAAGCGCTGAACGAGAGCGATCGCCTTTCTGCGTGCAACAAGCGCGCGCGCAAAGTGATGGAGCCGCAAGCCGGCCCATTTCACGTATATGCGTTTCAATCCAGCGACGCCGGCGAGTCCGTGAATCCCGAGGACTCCGTTATCAGTTACAACCTTGGCGGCATCCGCATGAACGAAGCCGCATTCCGCAAACTGGAGCAGGAAATCTCTCTCGTGCCGCTCGCCGTGAAGCTGCCGCCGTCGGTCTCGGCCGAAAAGGGTGAGTATAAGCTTTCCATTGGCACCGTGCCGGTGGATCGCGATATCTTCCGTAAGATCGTGGTGCGCGAAAGCCGCATGCCGCGCATCAACCCCGAGGATTTTTCAGTCTTGGGTTGGACCGACCGCACCTATTACGAGATCTGCACAGACCCCGGAGTTTATGCGGCTCTGGAAAAGAGGAAAGCCGCGGCGCGCTAGGCGACCGCGGCAGCCTGAGCGTCTCGCTTCGCCCCGTTTGTCAATCCATCGCGGCAAGGTCGTGGAGCCGACCCTTCCGCCCAATCAGAACCCTGAACTCGTCTTTGCTGGTCGAAACGGAATCCAGAAAGTGGCCTCGACATCCACTGGAGAGCCGCTTTTTATTGCCGGCTCGAATTGCCATTTGGAGATTGCCTGGCTGGCATAGTAATCGAGGCGCGGGTCGACGCTGCGCAGCACTCGAATGTCGCCAACCGTGCCGTCCTTGCGAATCACAGCGTAGAGAATTACCATTCCACCGACATTTTGCCGCATGAGCTCGAGGGGATAGGCGGGATCGACTTTGCGGGTCGGTGAAGGAGCCGAGAGATCTTCGTTCGACGCAGCGGCCGCGTAGGCAGAAGCGTCTGCCCGGCTATCGGAACGGATGGCATCGGAAGAGTGTAATGCCGCGAACCGAATGATCCAACTTCCACCTGCAGAATTCAAATTCGGCATGCTCAGACTGAGCGAATAAAACTTCCGGCCGCCGAACACCGCACGCTCTTCCTCGGAAAGTTTGATGGAGCTCTCGCCATGCAGCGGTCGCGCCGAAATGCGAGGCTGGCGAAGGTCGGCAATCAGATTCGGGTTTACGGCATACGAATTCGCAGTTGCCGCTGCATGATCACCGGAAATCGTCGACGGAGGGGTCGAAGCTTTCCCTACATAAAGGCCAGAGGGGAGATTACTCTTCCGACTGGTCGAGTTGCTGGAGCCCCCAGTGCCTTTGGCTCCGCCGGCGCTGCCAACGGCTCCCGTAGCTCCACGACGCCCAGCGGGAGTGGTAGCGAAACTGCCGCGGCGATTGCCGGCAACTGGCTCAGCGGGAGCTGCTACCGAAGGATGCAAACTCAGGGCAATCATGTTCGCCCCGGATCGCGCAGTCTCCCCGGAGCCTACAGACGGTGGTGGCGCGATGACCCGCACCGATTGTTCTCTCAGCGGCGATGCGGTTCTACCGGCGCGCTGTGCGTCCACCGAGAGCTGAGGAGCCGGGGCAATCACGGTGCTGCGCCCGATGTCGATATTGCCGAACCGTCGCGAAGAATCGGCGGCCACTTCCGGTGGAGGCGCGATTACTGCGAGCTGCAGAGCCTTTTCCTGCTGTTCGGACGGTGACATACGATCCGCGACTTCCGGCGGAGGCGCAACCACTGCCTGATCGATCTTGGGGGCAAGGCGCGATGTCTCGGATGCAAGAACTACGGGAGCCGGAGCTATCGGAATCTGTGGCTCCTCCGACCACGCGACGACATTGGGCAAAGGCACGTCGCGATGCAACTTAATCTTGGGTGCCGTAACGATGGTCTGCGAATGGTTCTCAGCTTCCGGTGGCAGAGAAATGATTGGCTGCGCTGAAAGTTCGGGATCGGCTTTTTGCGCGGGAGCGGGAGTGGCATGTCGTGTATCAATGGGCGGCAAGTATTCCGATGGCGAGTAAGTCAGGACATCAGAATGGGTGAAGACGGGCTTTGGGAAAGCTTGGGGTTGTAAAGCGAGAAAGCGCGACCCCACCCAGATCACGAAAACCACCACGAGGTGATAGACGCCGGATTGCAAAAACCGCCACCAGGGAAGCCCGCGATGCACAAACACATCAGGCCAGAAAGCCCCAGCATCGCCGTCTATCGCGATCGGCTTGCTGGCTGAAAATACTGCTCCTAGATTCCGAAAGAAGTTGCCCAACCACGGGTCTGGCACCACCAGCAGTCTCAGATCCTGCATCGGTGGCTGTGTTTCCACGATTTCGATCGTCTCCGGGGGCGCCTGCGGCATCGTTCTATCTTAGTTCGTCAGCGCCGATCATGCCCGGGGAATCGCTAGTAGGAAGGGCACGCGCCAGAGCCACCATCCGAGCAAACTTTCTCACCCTCTCGGTCCCCCCTACCAGGCCTTATCTTCTTTTGTTTCTGTTGGGTGACTGATGAAGCCCCGGCTGGAATTAGCTTCCGTATCTTTACGAAATCTTTAGATGTTCCTTAAACAAATCTTACGCTGAAGGCGTTTAACTAGATTGTTTCCGCCCATGCATAGAGTTTCGGAGCAGAATTGATGTGGTTGTCGATTGCATTCACAACCATCTCCGTCCTCGGAGAAGCATTCCTGATTCGGTTTCTTGTGGCGCTGCTGCGCGAGAGTGGCCGATTTACTGGGCGTCGGCGGATTCCATTCAAACTCGAACGTAAGTTCAAAGGTCTTCGATACGGAAGAAACTATGATGGCACGGACAGTGCTGCTGCCGATGGCAAGGTCCGTGATCAGTATGCTGCATTTTTCAGAGGCGATATTCATGCGAAAGAGTCTTTACGTCCTGTTACTGTCACTGTTCTTCCTAGCCTTGGGCGTGCCAGCCGGCGCTCAAAACCGGGAGACATCTTCGTCTTCCGCCAGCGCTGGTTCCTCCAATGAACAAGCGGAACAACAAGAAATAAGAAACGAACTCAGGGCGTTGCGGGAGGAAGTTAAACGCCTGCGCGAGGAAGTTGAACAACAGAAGGCAGCCGCGCAACCATCGTTGGCTTCGGGCACGTCTCCGACCGGCGCAACCGGGGCAGTATCGACCTCCAGCACGGGCGGCGCCGCCCCCAACTATCCGGTGGCCCGCACGGGCGAGACTTCGCCAGTTACGGTTGCTTCAGCAGCTCCAACGCCCGCGCCGGCGGTGCCCGTTTCCACCGCTGAGCAAACTTCGCCGCCAGCACCAGTTCCCCCGGCCAAAATCAAGATCGCTCCCTTTTCCGACTGGGATTGGACTTGGCTCAACGGCAATCCCCGCACCAAGGAGGCGGCGTTTGATTCGAAGTTTTTTACCCCGGAAATTCGCGCCGACGTTTCTTATACATATGACTTCAACAAACCCGTGGACAACTCGATCGGCGGGTCGAGCGAAATATTTCGCTCCAACGAAGTGCAGTTAGCCCAACTCGGAGTGGGCGGCGATTTCCACTATGACAATGTTCGTGCGCGATTGATGACCCAGTTCGGAATGTATTCCGAGACTACGCCGCGTAACGATGCCAGTCCGGCGAAGGGACAGTGGGATCTCGACACTGCCTACCGTTACGTGTCGGAAGCTTACGGCGGCTACCACATCAATGTCCTGGACGGAATCAACATCGATGCCGGCATATTTATGTCCTATATCGGACTTTTCAGCTACTACAACTTTGACAACTGGGCCTATCAACCCTCGTATGTTTCTTCAAACACTCCGTGGTTTTTCAACGGCGTGCGCGTGCAAATCTTTCCCAATCCTCATTTAAAGATTGAGCCGTGGTTCATCAATGGATGGCAGTCGTATGGTTCGGCAAACTCACGAAAGGGTATCGGTGGACAGATCAAGGCCACGCCGTTTCCGTGGATGAACATAATCTCCAACAATTACGGTTTGGGCCACGATGACCTTTACGTTCCAAATCGTGGGCGCATTCACACCGACGACAGCATCGAAATCAAGTACTTCGACCACCCGGAGAAGCGCCTGGACAAGATGGCATTTACCTTTACCGGCGATATGGGCTGCGAGTTTGGCCCGAGCACGACCACCTCGACAGGTGTTTATCTGCAGGGTGTCGGCTGCCACGGTAGCACCAGGGACCCAAAGTCCATCGGTGGCGACCATTTCGGACCAGGAATCGATCCGAAGCAAAGCTTCATCGGCTACATGTTGTACAACCGCATGTGGTTCAAGAAGGACCGGTTTGGGTTGACTGTCGGCGGTGGCCAGATCAACAACCCTGGCCGTTACTTGGTGCTGGATCCTCCCATCAATGGCGAGACGGCGGAATCGGCGGCGATCAGTGCTCCTTACTTCACCGGAAATCCCAGCGACCCGTTCAAGGCTTGGGACAGTTCAATCACCTTTGACTACATGCCCAGCCAGTACATCACCTTCCGCTGGGAGTACGATTACCGCCATGCCAGCGTGCCCTACTGGACGGGAGCCGGCGGGATCACGCCGCCTGGTTCCGGCGGCGTTCCATACACCAACAACGGGTATCCGCAATTCTTTGCCTGCAATGATGGAAATTCTTCTATGCAGGAGACTCTGAGCGCTGCGCAAACCGCCTGCGGGGCACAAGGTAGCGCTGTATGGTTCCCGGATTTGAGACGGGATGAGCAGTTCGTGGATTTCGATATCCTTGTCAAGTTCTAGCTGTAATGGGAGGTTCGATCTGAGCGCGTTGGAGAAAGGAATCCTCCGTGAGACGGCTAATTGCGTTGCTGCCTGTACTGTGGCTTTGTTCGATTCGCGTTGCAGCACAAGAAAAAGCTGAGCCTTCAAGAGAAGAACTGACCAAGAGAGTTCAAAGACTCGAGTCGGAAGTGGATCAGTTGAAACAAATCGTGAGCCAGTTGCAGGCAAGATCGGAGTTTGCTGGCAGAACAGTTGCGTCGAATGCAGCCGAAGTGCGCTCAGTTGCGATGGCGCTCACGGCTGTTGCTCCCGCGCCGGTCGAAGCGGCGAGCGTGCAGCCTTCCTCCATTACGCTGACTTCGACCGGTGCGCCAAGCCAAATTCCCGCAGCCCCAAGTTCAGCTTCCACGCAGTCTATTGCGAACACTCAGCCCGTGAGCGCGGAAGATCGCAAGACGCTCAACTTCCTACACGATACAACTCTCAATCTGGAGCTGGATACATACTACGAGTACAACTTCAACAATCCGATTGGGCGCGTGAACCTGTTGCGCGCGTACGACGTGCTGAGCAACGAGTTCAGCTTGAATCAAGCCGATGTAATTCTCGACCATGAGCCCAATGTCGCAGAAGGCCGCAGGTGGGGTGGTCGCCTCGATTTGCAGTTCGGTCAGGCGACGGACACGCTGCAAGGCAATCCCGCCAACGAGCCGCGGCCAGAGATCTACCGGAACATTTTTCAGGCCTACGGCACGTACGTTGCTCCAGTCGGCAAAGGACTCAACATAGACTTCGGCAAATGGAGTAGTTCTCTTGGAACCGAGGGGAATTACACGAAAGATCAAATGAACTACTCCCGCGCGTTCTGGTTTAACTTTCTGCCCTTCTATCACATGGGGGCGAGAGTGAGTTATCCGCTGAACGATCGCTTCACGCTGAATTACTGGATTGTGAACGGAACGAATCAGGTGGAAGCGACTAATGGCTTCAAAGACGAATTATTTGGATGGACGGCAAAACCGGAAAAGAGAGTGACCTGGACGATGAACTATTACCTCGGGCAGGACCATCCGGATCGCACTCCCGCCACAAGTTGCGGACCGATACCGGTGCAGCCGGGATTGTGTTTTGTCAAGATCACGCCAGCACCCAACGGACTGACTCACATCTTCGATAGCTACGCGAGCTGGCAGGCTACCCCGAAGTTAACTTTAGCCGTCGAGGGAGATTATTTCATTCAGCGTTTGTGGAGAAATGCGGCCCCCGGCGAATCCTCAGCACCCGAGCACGTCGACGGGGAAGCTGTCTATTTGCAATATCAACTGTCGCCGAAATTCGCGTTCGCAACACGTGCGGAATATATGTCCGACCGTGGCGGCCTATTCAGCGGAATAACGCAGGCTCTGAAAGAAAACACGGTCACCGTCAGGTACCAGGTTATTGACGGATTGCTCATGTTTTATGAGTGGCGCCGCGATTTTTCCAATCAACCGTCATTCTTGTCAGACGTGCAAGGCGTTTTCAGAAAAGATCAAAACACCGCGACACTTGGCTTGGTTTGGTGGTGGGGACGTAAAGAAGGCGCGTGGTAAAAAACGCGCGAACAAGCTTGGGAGAATTTTATGGAAGACATTTTTTGGATCGCAGTTACGATCGCGTTTTTCGCTTTGTCGATTGCGTACGTGCGCTTCTGCGATCGCGTGAAGTAAGGCTCGAAGGTAATTTGCCCCTGAGTTGAGGAGTAACGATATGAGTTGGGAATCAATCATCATGCTCATCGTCAGCGCGTTGACCATGCTCTATCTGTTTTACGCGCTGCTGCGTCCGGAGAAGTTCTGACATGACACTCAATGGGTGGTTGCAAATTCTGTTTTTCCTCGCGCTGGTGTTTCTGGTGACCAAGCCGATGGGCGTGTACATGGCGCGCGTGTTCAACCGCGAGAAGACCTTCATGGACCCGGTGATGCGACCCATCGAGCGCTTGATCTATCGCCTGACTGCTGTCGACGAAAATCACGAGATGCGCTGGACCGAGTACGCCATCGCCATGCTGTTATTCAGCGCCGTGTCGATGATCGTGCTCTATGCTATCCAGCGTCTGCAGGGAGTGCTGCCGTTTAATCCGCAGAAGTTTGCCGGCGTCACGCCCACGCATCTTGCCTTTAACACCGCGGCTTCGTTCACTACCAATACCAACTGGCAAGCCTATTCCGGTGAAGCGACTATGAGCTATTTCACCCAGATGGCCGGGCTCGCCTTTCACAACTTCATCTCTGGGGCCACTGGGATCGCTCTCGCGATTGCGTTCATCCGCGGCATCGCCCGGCGCCAGATGAAAACTATCGGCAACTTCTGGGTCGATATGGTTCGCAGTTGCCTCTGGGTTTTGCTTCCTGTCTCGATCGTCGGGGCGCTGGTTCTGGTTTCGCAGGGTGTGATCCAGAACCTGCGGCCATACGATAAAGCAGTGCTGATCGAGCCGATGCAGGTACAGAAGACCGGTCCCGACGGCAAACCCATGGTTGGTTCTGATGGCAAACCCTCGATGAATACGGTAACCGAGCAGACCATCGCTCAAGGCCCGGTTGCCTCGCAGGAGATTATCAAGGAATTCGGCACCAACGGCGGCGGCTTTTTCAATGCCAACAGCGCGCATCCGTTCGAAAATCCAACGCCGCTGACCAACCTGATTGAGATGCTCGCCATCTTCACCGTCGGCGCCGGTCTTACCTACACGCTTGGTCGCATGACAGGTTCGCAGCGGCATGGCTGGGCGGTATGGGCAGCCATGGCCATTCTGTTCATGGCAGGCTGCGTGGTTGCGTATTGGGCTGAGGCTCGGGGTAATCCGTTACTCGCTGGCGTGGATCAGCGAGTCAGCGCCTCGCAGTCCGGCGGAAACATGGAAGGCAAGGAAGTTCGCTTCGGAATGGCCAACAGTACGCTGTTCGCCACCGTGACCACCGACGCGAGTTGTGGCGCCATCAACGGCTGGCACGATTCCTACACGCCACTCGGCGGGCTGGTGCCTCTCGCCAACATGATGATGAGTGAAGTCATCTTCGGAGGCGTCGGCTCGGGATTGTACGGCATGTTGATCGATGTTGTCCTTGCCGTTTTTATCGCTGGACTGATGGTCGGCCGAACGCCGGAGTATCTCGGCAAGAAAATCGAGGCCTACGATGTGAAGATGGCAATGTTGTTCGTTCTCGTCTTCCCGCTCGTCATTCTGACCTTTGCCGCGATTTCGTCGGTCAGAACTTTCGGTACGGCTGGTATTTCCAATCCCGGCCCACACGGGTTCACTCAAATTCTTTACGCTTTCGTCTCTGGTGCGGCCAACAACGGCTCCGCCTTTGGCGGACTAACGGTGAATACGCTGTGGTACGACACGGCCATCGGCTTCGACATGCTGTTGGGCCGGTTTTTCATGATGATCCCCATGCTGGCCATTGCCGGGAATCTTGCCCAGAAAAAATATGTTCCACCCTCGTCGGGCACGTTCCCGGTGACTACGCCTTTGTTCACAGTGCTGCTGATCGGCGTGATTCTGATCGTTGGAGCGCTCACGTTTTTCCCGGCGGTGAGCCTGGGCCCGCTTCTCGAGCATCTGCTCATGGCCGCGGGGAAGACTTTCTGAAGGATCAATTTATGGCAATGACACAAACTCCCAGTTCGGAAGTGCAGTCGGTCAACCTCGGGCTCTCGCCCCGGAGACATAAGAAGAAAGCGGTGTGGGAATGGAAGATTGTCCGGCGCGCAATCTGGGATGCTTTTGTCAAGCTGAACCCGCGCAAGATGATGGGCAATCCTGTCATGTTCGTGGTGGAAATCGGCAGCGTGATCACGACCGTGCTGTTGTTCCGCAAAACCGCAGATTTCAAGTTCAACCTGCAGATTACGCTGTGGCTGTGGTTCACCGTGGTCTTTGCCAATTTTGCCGAGGCGATGGCGGAAGGCCGCGGCAAAGCGCAAGCAGATGCGCTGCGCCGTGCCAAGGCCGAAACTATGGCGAACCGGCTGCTGCCAGACGGAAAAATTGAGACGGTGCCGGGCTCGAAGTTGCGCGCGGGAGACCTGGTGCTGGCCGAGGCCGGTGAGTTTATTCCCGGCGATGGCGAAATCGTCGAAGGCGTTGCCTCCGTGGACGAGTCGGCGATCACAGGGGAATCTGCGCCGGTGATTCGCGAGGCCGGCGGCGATCGGTCAGCCGTTACCGGCGGGACGCGTGTGCTCTCCGACTGGATCAAGGTAAAAATTACTTCCAACCCGGGCGAAACCTTCCTCGATCGCATGATCGCATTAGTGGAAGGCGCGGAACGGCAAAAGACGCCAAATGAAATCGCCCTGAACATTCTGCTGGCGGGGCTGACCATTATTTTTCTGCTGGCTGTCGTCACATTGCAGCCATTTGCAATTTACTCGGGCTCGCCGCAAACGGTCTTCGTGCTCGTCTCGCTGCTGGTTTGCCTGATTCCAACGACGATCGGTGGTCTGCTTTCGGCCATTGGCATCGCTGGCATGGACCGTCTGGTGCAGCACAACGTGCTTGCCATGTCCGGCCGCGCCGTCGAAGCCGCCGGCGATGTGAATACACTCCTCCTCGACAAAACCGGAACAATCACGCTGGGCAACCGGCAGGCCACGGAATTCGTGACCGCCCCGGGAGTGACGGAGGCGACGCTCGCCGACGCGGCACAGCTTTCATCCCTGGCGGACGAAACTCCGGAAGGCCGCTCGATCGTGGTTTTGGCGAAAGAGAAGTATGGACTGCGCGGTCGCGAAGTAGGATCGCACGATGCCGAGTTCATTCCCTTCAGCGCTATGACGCGAATGTCCGGCGTCAATTTGGATGGCCGCTCGATTCGCAAAGGCGCGGCTGATGCGATCGCTAAATATCTGGAAGATCTGGGAAGCTCGCTTCCCACGGAAGTGCGCGCGAGTGTGGATACCATTTCCCGCTCCGGGGGAACGCCGCTGGTCGTCGCGGAGAATAACCGCGCCCTTGGTGTAATTCAGTTGAAGGACATCGTCAAAGGCGGGATGAAACAGCGTTTCGATCAGTTGCGCGCGATGGGTATCAAGACCGTGATGATCACGGGCGATAATCCGTTGACCGCCGCAGCTATTGCGCGGGAAGCGGGCGTGGATGATTTCCTCGCTCAGGCTACGCCGAAGGAAAAAATGGATCTGATCCGGAAAGAACAATCCGACGGCAAACTTGTCGCCATGACCGGGGACGGCACCAACGACGCTCCCGCGCTAGCTCAAGCCGACGTTGGTGTCGCCATGAACACCGGGACGCAGGCTGCGAAAGAAGCCGGCAACATGGTCGATCTGGATTCAAATCCGACCAAACTCATTGAAATCGTGGAAATCGGCAAACAGTTGCTCATGACTCGCGGTGCGCTGACTACATTTTCCATCGCCAACGATGTGGCCAAATACTTCGCCATCATCCCCGCGATGTTTGCCGGAACGTTTCCGGTGCTGAATGCGCTCAACGTCATGCGCCTGAGAACCCCAGAGTCGGCCGTGCTCTCGGCGGTAATCTTTAATGCGGTGATCATCATCGCGCTCATCCCGCTCGCTCTGCGCGGTGTGAAATATCGCGCCATGGGTGCGGCCGCGCTGTTGCGCAACAACCTTTGGATTTACGGAGTCGGGGGAATCATCATTCCGTTCATCGGCATCAAGCTGATCGACATGCTGATCACCAGAATCGGCCTGGCATAGGAGTTGTGTCATGAAAAGAAATCTGTTGACCGCGTTTTTGATGACCATCGCAACCACCATCCTGCTGGGCATCATTTACCCGCTGGTAGTGACGGGGCTGGCTCAGGTTCTGTTCCCAAAGAAAGCCAATGGAGAATTGGTCGAGGTCAACGGAAAACTCGTGGGATCTCGCCTTCTGGCCCAGAGTTTTACCGGCGCCGGCTACTTTCATCCCCGGCCTTCGGCGGTGAATTACGATCCGACAAACTCAAACGGCTCGCAACTGGGCCCGACAAATCGTCAACTCATCGACCGCGTAAAGTCTGATGTGGCCGCGTTGCAGGCCGAGAATCCAGGAACCCCGGTACCGATAGATCTGGTGACGACTTCCGCATCGGGATTCGACCCGGACATCACTCCCGCAGCGGCCGAATTCCAGATTCCGCGGATCGCCAAAGCACGCGGAATGAGCGAAGACGCCGTTCGCGAACTCGTTCGCCAGCATACCGAAGAGCGACAATTCGGATTTCTCGGCGAGCCGCGGGTCAACGTGCTGGAATTGAACCTCGCCCTGGACCGTACTCCCGGCAAGCTGGCCTCCCGTTGAGAATCCGCGCGGCATATCGCTCCAGCGCGTTCTGATCTGAGCTCCCTCTTGGCAGGCAAGGTTAGCCCGGCCATCCGAGACTCTAGCCAGCTCCATCACAAGCAAAATCTTTACAATGTATCCCGGCGGCTACCATGTAAGTGACTGTAACTCAATAGTCTGCATTAGGAAACTAAAGTGTCTTTACAGGGTTTGCACCACTGAGGATATGATCGAACCAAAAGCTTTCTTATTCTGCTTGGGAAAGAACTATGAAGACATATTTGGGGCAATGGAATTGGGCGGCGATGTTGGCAGTTCTGCTGTGTGCAGCGGCACCGCTCGGAGTGTGGGCGCAAGACGCGCCGGTCGCGCCGGATTCACAGGGCGCACAGAACGCGCAGCAAGCTGCCGATGTTCAAGATCCTCCCGGCCGCGTGGCTCGGCTGAATGACATCGAGGGAGACATTTCGTTTCAGCCGGGTGGAGAGAACGACTGGCTCGAAGCCGTTCTCAATCGGCCACTAGTGACTGGAGATAATCTCTGGGCCGATCAGAACTCACGTGCCGAGCTTCATATCGGATCAACCGCGCTGCGTCTCGCCGCAATGACGGGAATCACGCTGCTCGAAGTCAGCGACCATGCAACGCAGATTCGGTTGGTGCAGGGATCACTGATCGTGAAAGTTCGCCACGTCGATGATGAAGATTCCTACGAGATCGATACTCCCAACGTGGCGTTCGTCGTGATGCAGCCGGGCGACTATCGCATCGATGTTGACCCGCAAGGCGTACGAACCGACGTTACAGTTTGGCGAGGCCGCGGAGAAGTTACGGGCGGAGGTTCATCCTACACCGTAGTCGCGGATCAGCACGCCACGTTCACCGGCGGCGATCAACTGAATTACGACCTTGGGCAGAACGCGGGCAACGATGATTTCGACACCTGGGCTTTCGACCGCGATCAGGCCGAAGATGAATCGGATTCGGCCAACTACGTTTCGCGCGAAACCACGGGATACGAGGATCTCGATGCGTACGGCGATTGGACTTACATAGCTGGTTACGGCCCAGCTTGGCGGCCGCGATTCGCTGTCGCCGGCTGGGCGCCGTATCGCTTCGGGCATTGGGCTTGGGTAGGGCCATGGGGCTGGACCTGGGTAGCAGATGAGCCGTGGGGCTTCGCCCCGTTTCACTACGGACGATGGGCATTCAGCGGTGCGACCTGGTATTGGGTTCCGGGACCGGCGGTCGTACGTCCGGTTTATGGGCCGGCGCTGGTTGGCTGGGTCGGCGGTGGTCCGGGATCACACTTTTCCTTTGGAGCAGGAGTGGGTTGGTTTCCGCTGGCTCCGGGAGAGGTGTTTGTTCCGTCTTATCGCGTAAGCCGCGCGTATATGAACACCGTCAATCTCACCAACACGCACGTGGAAATGACGAAGATCACGAATGTCTACAACACGGTTGTGATCAACCACGCAAACACCACGAACGACTTTACCTATGCGAACCGCGTCCTGCCTGGCGGTGTGACAGTGGTTTCGCGCGATACGTTTATTAACGCCCGGCCAGTGGCGCGCAACGTATTATCGGTTCCAGAGAAGGAGTTAGCGGCTGCCCCAGTTGCGCACGGCGCTGGTGTCGAACCTGTGCGTGCCAGCGTGATCGGGTCCGGAAAGCCTGTCGAGAGTAAACCTCCATCGGCCATGATGAACCGCCAGGTGGTAGCGATGAGATCTCCGGTTCCTATGCCAGCCTCATTTGAAGAACGCCAAGCACAGACTGGTGGGCATCTCAGCCAGACTCAACTCGTGCGGCAGCAATCGGCGGGAACGCCGGTGCCCATGCCGAACCAGCCAACCCGGCAAACTCAAACGCAGGATGGCTTCCGTCCGTTCACCACTCCGTCCGGCGCAACTAATGAGGCGAGAACACAACCGCGAGTGTGGGAGGAGCAGGGTACGCCTGAGCCTCCCAGCGAGACACGGGCTCAGGGACGAACTGCACCTCTCGACGAAATGCACGCGCCGCAGCAAAAGCGGCAGCCTTCACAGCAGTCATCAAATCCGCTGGTTAAGTCTGCTCCTCCTGTTCGGGCAAGAAATGATCAGCAGCAGGAGGAAAAATACAGTGCGTGGCACCAGCAGAAATCCTGGTCTTCATCGAGCTCGAAGGCGACATCTTCGAGTGCAGCGAAGACCAGCAGCAGTCCCCCTCCTCACAAATAGCGTTGACGCGCACCGGCCCGGGTACGGTGTGATAAGTTCGCATGCGATCCAGGTTGCGGGCGAACCGAAAGAAACTGGAGAGGAATCCAAAGCCGGGATGACTGATACTGCGTCGGGTCCCCGTGCATTTACTTTTCCGCCGTTGTCCTTCACCATCACACAATGAGTGTTCCCGTTGCTGCCGAGCAGAGACGCCCAGCACTGAACTGGATGGACTTTCTCTGGCTAATTTTTCTCGCCGGCCTGGCGGTTCTCCCTCCCGTTCGGGAATACCACAAACAGCTCATACTGCTGGCGATCGGGGTGGTGCAGGTCAGCGAGGGCTGGCTGGTGGCCCGATTTCCGCGGCGTGGAGCATCGTACAGCGTTGCCCTGAAAACTGCGCTGGCGACGTTGTTGATCGATCACACTGGCGAGATTGGCATCAACAGCAGTTATTACCCGATTTTCTATGTTCCGGTTGTAACCGCAGCGGAATATTTCAGTCCCTGGGGAACTTTGCTCTGGACGGCGCTCGCCTCCGCCGCGTACTGCTCCTACCTTTATCCGGCGCTGCAGGAGTATGAAATCACGCCCGAGGCCTACGGGCTTCTCACCATCCGCGTTCTGTTCTTTTTCTTGGCGGCGATGGTGGTCAATCGATTCGTTGTCGAGAATCGCCGGCAGATGAAGCGCTATCAGGAATTGGCCGAAACCCTGGCTGAGACCAACCGCCGGCTGGAGCAGGCGCAGGAAGAAGCCCGCCGATCGGAGCGGTTGGCGGCGCTGGGGCAAATGTCTGCTGGCTTGGCACATGAGATTCGCAATCCACTTGGCGTGATCAAAGGATCGGCGGAGATACTGCACCAGAAACTGGCCGATTCCAATCCTCTGGCGACCGAATTGGCCGGCTACATTTCCTCGGAAACGAATCGTCTAAGTGCGTTGGTCTCGCGCTTTCTCGACTTTGCGCGGCCGCTGCACGTAGACCTGGTTCCGCAGGAAATCACCGCAGTGCTGGAACGCGCCTTGCAATTTGTGACGCTCGCGCACAAAGAGGAGCATTCGCGCGTGCGCGTGGAAAAACATTTCGAGCCGAATCTGCCACTGGTTCCTTTGGATGAGAGTCTCTGCGAGCAGGCCTTCGTGAATCTAATCCAGAATGCTTATGATGCGATGGCTAACAGTGAGGGGACTTTGCGGCTGAGTGCAGCAACTGCAAAGTCAGAGGAGCACGACGGCGTTGAGGTTCGGATTGAAGATACAGGCCCGGGAATTCCGGAGGAGCTGCGCGAGCAGATTTTCAACCCGTTCGTGACTACTAAGAAAACCGGCGTAGGGTTGGGACTCTCGATCGTTTCCAGAATCATCGATGGTCATCACGGAACCATTCGAGTTGAGAGCGGACAAAACGAGCGCCACGGCGCCAGCTTTGTGCTGTTCTTCCCCAGTCCCGCAGAAACGGCGACCGAGGCCGCATCTTAAATTACGGGGCAGTGTTGAAATTGAAGAACGGCTAGAGAACGAATATGGCAACCATTCTGATCGTCGAAGATGAAGCCAAAATGCGGCGCCTGCTCGAACTGAACCTGGGCGATGATGGCTTCACTACGCTTTCCGCAGGAGATGCCGAAGCGGGAATGAAGCTTCTGCGCGAAAACTCTGTCGATCTTATCCTCACCGATCTCAAGCTGCCGGGAATGAGTGGCCTGGATTTTCTGCAGGCCGTGAAGCGGCAGAATGCGGGCTTGCCCGTGGTGGTCATGACCGCATTCGGGACCGTCGAGACGGCCGTGGAAGCCATGAAAGCCGGTGCCAGCGATTACGTGCTCAA
>JASHTD010000070.1 GCA_030040725.1 Candidatus Sulfotelmatobacter sp.
GGGTTGGTGATGGCGGGTAACCGATATTTGAACCAATGCTGAATGAACGGGAGCTCGACTCGAACTAGGATCCGGTGTGCGATGCTCCGCCATGCGGAGATGCCTAAAGGGTCTCGGCGGGCGCCCAACGTCTACCGACGGGTTCATTCTCGGCCCCGTCACACGGCTGAGTGGGTCGGCTTGATCGTTTTTCCCTGTGAGTTCCAATTTGGAGTGGTTCGGAGCATCACTTTCAAGGAGTGATTCCGAATATCACACCATCTCCTACATCCTCATCCGTATTACCGCCATTCGGGGTTGTTCCGAATAGATGCTTGTGCAGAGTCAGCGCCTGGTTTGGCGAGGCGCCATTCGGCCCATCGAAGGTCACGAGTAGCGTCTCAGACCAAGCCGAGTTCGATGGCGCGAGCTCGTAAACCGTACCGCACCCGGGGAGGAAGTTGTCACAGCCATCATAACCACCAGCCATGGTCGTCCCGTAAAGGTTGCCGGCCGAGTCGCGAACCACTGCGGATACAGGATTGGCACCGTCCGGTTCCCCTTTAAATGCATAGAGAACTTGCCCACTCCAACCGCTCGCCCCGGGCGTTAACTCGAAAACTGTGCCTTGGTTCGATTGACCGCCAAATTCCGTGGTGCCGTACAGGTTGCCATTAGGATCAAAAATCAAACCACCGTGCGGACTCCCTCCATCCACGATACTTGGAAAGCCATACAAGACGCTCTCAGTCCAGCTGCCATCCGACGGCTTAAGTTCGAAGACTGCCCCGCCATTCGCCCCTCCTCCCTCAGAGGCTGCGCCGTAAAGGTTCCCCTGCTTATCGAAAACGAGCGGGCCTGACGGGAAAACAGGGTCGTCGCTGTTGAACCCAAACGCATAGAGAATCGTTATGTTCCAAGACCCTTGGGACGTGGGCGTGAGTTCGAAGGCAACACCGCAACCGTAAGGGAACGCTTCGTTGCAGTACGAGGCCTCGTTATTCTCTCCACCCATGTAAGTGACACCATAGAGGTTGCCACTGCCATCGAGAATCACATTTCCCGTTGGGTTATTCCCCTCGGCGAAGGTCTTGAAAGTGTACAGAGTCTGCTCCTGCCACTCTCCCTGCGAATTCCGGCTTAGCCTTATAACGGAACCACACTGCGTGCACGGGGCCACCCCAATGCCCCAGGTTGTAACGTAGAGGTCTCCATTTGGAGCGAGCACCAAGCCGTTCGGGTTTCCTCCATCGGTACCACCAGTGAACGCGTATAAGATCTTTCGAGACCACTTGCCATTCGAACCTCGGGAGAACATGAATACCGCGCCGTAACTGTATTTTGCCTGGCTACCCAACATCGTCCCGTAGATATTCCCCTCGGCGTCGAATACTAAATTTCTAGAGGGATTCGCCCCGCTAGTGGCTGCATTGAACGTAAAAAGGGTCATCTCTTCTGCATGAGACTGTACAGCGAAGCACGAGAGACAAAGAACCGGGATTGCAATCACGAGGGACTGCATGGCGGTTCGCATCTGGAAAGCCTCCTGGGACCGGACCGACATCTCGGGTGGGGTTTATGGTCCGACACAAAGAACACGTATCCTTTACCATAAGTTCCGGTCCATTGCGAGAAATATGTATTCGCGGGCCGGGCCCCCACCCGGGGCTTGATTTTCGTCCTATCGCTCTTACTCCGCTCAGCCTGACAAAGCCGAGCCCCAACTATCCTGATCCGGCTCGCGGTTCCTGCTACACTGGTCTCAGAGCAAATTCGGGGTTTCCCGCATCTAAGTACCGTGTATCCGCAATTACTGCATTTCGGCAAGTTCTTCCTTCCGACCTATGGCTTTCTCGTTTCCATGGGAGTGCTGCTCGGCCTGTGGGTCAGCGTGCGCAATTCCGAGCGCCTGGGTATCAACGGCGAAAAGGCGTGGAACCTTGGCATTCTGGTCGTGCTTTGCGGGATCGCGGGCGCCAAGATACTGTACGTGATCAACGAGTGGAGCTACTACTCAACCCACTTTTCAGAGATTTTCAGCGTGACCACGCTGCAGGCAGGAGGGGTGTTTTCTGGCGGCCTGCTGGCGGCATTCGTAGCAGCATGGTGGTACGTGCGACGGAATCACATGCCTGCGCTAGGCACCTGCGACGCATTTGCTCCCGGCCTGGCGCTGGGCCATGCCATTGGTCGGCTCGGCTGCTTCGCCGCCGGCTGCTGTTACGGCAAAGAGACGCATCACTGGTGGGGTGTAACGTTTCACAATCCACTGGCGAACCAGATTACCGGCACTCCCCTGAACGTACCGCTCGAGCCAACACAGCTGTTCGAATCCGCCGTCGAGTTTGCCAATTTCTTCTTCCTGATGTGGCTGCTCAAGCGCCGCAGGTTCGATGGCCAGGTCTTTGGCGCATTCATGTTCATCTATGGCGTGGCACGATTTTTTCTGGAGTTCATCCGCGACGATCCCGGCCGCGGCTCCGTCTTCGGTGGCGCCATGTCGGGTACTCAGCTGATCGCTCTTGGATTGGTGATTGCCGGAGGGATTATCTGGTGGCTGCGGCCGGGCGCAAAAGCCGTCGCCGCACAGGCTCCCGTCCGACAGTCGGCGCGTTAACGTTCCTTCGAAGCTGCCCAGGTGTTACCCTTGTGCGCATGAGAATCACGCGTCGCCGCTTCGGCCAGACCCTCGCCGGAACCGCTGCCGCCACACTGGCGGGCACGGCACTTCCAAAGTTCGCACGGGCACAAAAACCAAGCCTGTTGCGCTTTCCCAATAACTTCATGTGGGGCTGCGCGACCGCCGCCTATCAGATTGAAGGCGCGGTCAGCGAAGACGGGCGCAAGCCCTCTGTCTGGGACACTTTTTCTCACACTCCGGGCAAGACTTTCGAAGGACAAACCGGCGACGTCGCCGACGATTCCTATCATCTCTACAAAGAAGATATCGCGCTGCTCAAGAATCTCGGCGCGAAGTGCTACCGCTTTTCGATTTCCTGGCCGCGCGTGTTTCCAGACGGCACCGGCCAGCCGAATCCAAAGGGCATCGATTATTACCAGCGCGTGGTCGATGAGCTACTCAGGAATCAAATCGAGCCTTACATCACGCTATTCCATTGGGATCTGCCGCAGGCCTTGCCTGGCGGCTGGCAATCGCGCGACACCTCCAAAGCCTTCGCCGACTACGCGGCATACGTTTCGCGCCATCTCTCCGACCGCGTGAGCCATTTTTTCACCACCAACGAATTCGTCTGCTTCACCGACAAAGGCTATCAAGATGGCAGCTTTGCGCCCGGTCTGAAGCTCTCCGATGCCGAGGTCAATCAGGTTCGCCATCATGCGATTCTGGCGCACGGCATGGGAGTGCAAGCTATCCGGGCCAACGCCAAAAGTGGTACACAGGTTGGCCTCGCCGAAAATGCCACCGTCTACGTTCCGGTGATCGAAGATGCCGAACAGATCGCGGCCGCTCGCCGTGCCACACGCGAAGAAAACGCTCCATTCCTGACGGCAATCATGGAGGGCAAATACACTGACGGCTATTTACAGAGCGAAGGCGCGAATGCTCCAAAGGTGGAAGCCGGAGACATGAAGATCATCGGCAGCCCGCTCGATTTTGTCGGCCTCAACGTCTATACGCCCGAATACGTGCGGGCCGATTCTTCGCCTGCGGGTTACGTCGTCGAGAAGAGGCCAGCGTCGTTTCCTCGCATGGCCTCCGATTGGCTTTACATCGGCCCGGAGGTCACCTATTGGGCCGTGCGCAACGTAAGCGATATCTGGAAGCCGCGCGCGCTTTATATTACTGAGAACGGCTGCTCTTCCGACGATGTGATCGATCCCACCGGACGCATCGAAGACACCGACCGCGTCATGTACCTGCGCAACCATCTCACGCAACTGCATCGCGCGGCGTCCGAGGGCTATCCGATCAAGGGATATTTTCTCTGGAGCCTGATGGATAACTTCGAATGGGCGGATGGTTACAGCAAACGCTTCGGGCTGCACTACGTCGATTTCAAGACGGAGAAACGCACACCCAAGCTTAGTGCACAGTGGTATAGGGAATTAATTGCGGAGAATGCGGTGGAGTGAGGCTCTGGCTTCGATGGAACGGTATCTCCAGGGCGAGGCGCGTAACCTTCGGAAGTATTGCCAAGACTCACTGAGATCCGGCTCAATCGCTTCAATCTGTGTCCGAATCATTCCCCATCACGATACCGGCCGCACATGAAGACGCTGGCAGGCGTCTCGATCACTTTCTGGCAACTCAGCTGGAAAACGTCAGCCGGGCTCGCGTGCAGCAACTA
>JASHTD010000071.1 GCA_030040725.1 Candidatus Sulfotelmatobacter sp.
CGGAGTGGTGAAGAATCTCACCGAATACGGTGCCTTTGTCGACCTCGGCGGCCTCGATGGCTTGCTGCACATCACCGATATGTCATGGGGGCGCCTGACTCATCCCCGCGACCTGGTGAATGTGGGTGACCAGATTCAGGTGAAAGTGCTCAAGTATGACAAAGAGAAACAACGCGTCTCTCTGGGTTTCAAGCAACTCACGCCCGATCCCTGGCTGGATGCCGATCAACGCTATCCCGTAAGCGCGCACGTTTCTGGACGCGTGATCAGCGTCACCGACTACGGAGCTTTCGTCGAGCTTGAGCAGGGCATCGAGGGGCTGGTCCACGTCAGCGAGATGACCTGGTCGAAGCGCATGAAGCATCCCTCCAAGCTGGTCAATGTTGGCGATCAGGTGGAGTGTGTTGTCCTGAATGTGAATCCCGGCGAGCGCCGCATCTCTCTTGGCATGCGCCAACTGGCGGAAAATCCCTGGGATGCGCTGCATGACAAATATCCGGTGGGCATGGCGGTCGAAGGCCGGGTTCGCAACCTCACCGACTTCGGCGCTTTCATTGAAATTGAAGATGGTATCGATGGCTTGGTGCACGTGAGCAATCTCAGCTGGACCAAGCGCGTGAAGCATCCCTCAGAAGTTCTGAAGAAAGGTGATCGCGTGAAAGCCGTAGTTCTCGCGATCGAACCCGACAAGCGCCGCCTTTCGCTCGGCGTGAAGCAGCTTCAGCCTGACGTGTGGGAAACCTTCTTTGAGAAGCATCACATCGGCGACGTCATCCGCGGCAAGGTCCTACGTGTTGCCGCATTCGGCGCGTTTGTAGAAATCGCCGAAGGTGTCGAAGGCCTATGCCACAAGTCAGAAGCGGTTGACGGCAATGGCCAGCCGATGCATCTCGAGCCTGGCATGGAGCACGATTTCAAGATTATCAAGATGAGCCCGGAAGAAAAGAAGGTGGGACTGAGCATTCGCGCCGTTGGCGAAGAGGCATCGCGCTCGGAAGTGGAAGCCTACAAGCAGCCGGTCTCAAGCACCAGCTCAACCATCGGTGAACTGATCAACTGGAAGCGCGCCAGCAACGAAGGGAACTAAGGTCGCGTTTCCCTGCACATTGTCATCCTACGCGAAGATAAAGCCCCGCACTTGCGGGGCTTTATCGCAGTCGAAGCATCTAGGCGAGCCGCACGAAGTGCTGCAAGTTTTGCGGCGCAGCATCGCGCGGTGGGTTCGCCTCCCGGATTTTCCGCATTGTCATCCTGAGCGAAGTAGCAGCTTCAGGAACTGCAGCTGCTACACAGTCGAAGGATCCCTTTCATTTCCTGAATCCTTTCAGTTACACGACGGCCGGCGTTTACCCCGCCCCACATGCTGTTCTAGAATCATTCGTTTGCCTGTCCTCATCTGTTCTCATTAAGGAGCACCTCTTTGCCCGAAACCATTTATGACGTCGCCATCATCGGCAGCGGACCAGCCGGATACACCGCAGCCATCCGCGCCGGCCAATGGGGCCTAAAAACCGCACTCATCGAAAAAGACAACGTTCTCGGGGGGACCTGCCTGCACGTTGGCTGCATCCCCACCAAGGCGTTGCTCTTCAATGCTGAACTCTGGGATCACCTGAAAGAAGCTAAAGAACTTGGCATCGAGGGTGTCGACGCACGCAAGCTGAACTGGGCCGCGATCCAGGAGCGCAAATCGAAAATCGTCACCAAGCATGCTAAAGGCCTTGAATTCCTGATGAAGAAAAATAAAGTCGAAACGATTCGAGGTTATGGGAAGTTAACCGGAGGCGCACAGAATGGAATCTTCACCGTCGAGGTAGTCAACGACAACAAAGCCAGCCACATCAAGGCGAAAAACATAATTCTTGCCACCGGCTCGGAAGCCCGCATGTTGCCTGGCCTTGAAGCCAACGACCGCGTTCTTACAAATATCGAAATTCTGAGCCTGAAAGAAATTCCAAAATCGCTGGTAATCGTCGGCGCAGGCGCTGTGGGCGTCGAATTCGCCTCGATCTACCGCTCTTTCGATTGTGAAGTCACAATCGTCGAAATGCTCCCGCGCCTCGTTCCCGTGGAAGATGAAGAAGTCTCAAAAGAACTGGCCCGCGTCTTCCGCAAGCGCGGCATCAACTTTCATACCGGTGCCAAAGTCGACAAAGTTGAAAAGACAAAATCAGGCATCGCGGTCACGATTACGGTCGACGGCAAACAGCAGAAAATCGAGGCGGAGAAAATTCTCATCGCAGTCGGCCGCAAGCCGCGGACCGCGAACATCGGCATTGAGCGGACAAAAATCAAACCCGAGCGCGAATTCATCAAGACCGACTCCTGGATGCAGACCGCCGAGCCCGGCATTTACGCCGTGGGCGACATTGTCCTCGGTACGCCGCAACTCGCACACGTCGGTGCAATGGAGGCGATCTGCGCTGTTGCGAAAATCGCCGGCAAACCGGGCAAACCGATCAACCCCGAGCACATTCCCGGCGCGACGTATTGTCATCCCGAAATCGGCAGCGTCGGTCTCACAGAGACCAAAGCTCGCGAAGCCGGATACAACGTGAAGATCGGCAAGTTTCCTTTCACCGCGAATTCGCGCGCATCCATCGTCGGCCAGCACGAAGGTTTCATTAAGATCGTGAGCGATGCAGACTACGGCGAGATTCTCGGAGTGCATATCATCGGCCCGCAAGCGACCGAACTGATCGCCGAAGCAGTTGCCGCAATGGAACTGGAGGCCACAGTCGAAGACCTGATGTGGACCATCCACGCGCACCCGACTTTGTCAGAAGCAATGCTCGATGCGGCGAACAGCGTGTATGGAATCGCAATCAATGCATGAGAGAATTGAGTAATTGGGAAATTTAGTAATCGGGTAATTGAAAAGGCTGTTCAGTGGACGATGTGCTTCAAATTACTCAATTACCAAATTTCCCAATTACCAAATGATTTTGGTGGTCCAACTCGGCACCGTCGATTATGCCACTGGCCTGCGCCTGCAACAGCAACTCGTCGCCCTGCGCAAAGAAGAAACAATCGGAGACGTGCTTCTTCTGCTCGAGCACAAGCCAGTCATCACTCTTGGCCGCAACGCAAAAACCTCCAACGTAACGGCTTCGCCTGAACTGCTATCCCAGCGCGGCGTCGAACTCTTCGAATGCGACCGTGGAGGTGACGTCACCTTCCACGGTCCCGGCCAGATCGTCGGCTATCCCATTTTCGACCTGCGCGGGTTTGGTCATTCGTTCAGCAACGACCATGTCGGGACGGCCGCCCTCGGGAGCTTGCCCCGAGCGAGGTCGAGGGGTCCAGTCGAGCGAAGCTCGACTACCCGCAGACACCTCGGCGCCGTCGACTTCGTCCGTTGCCTCGAAGAAGTCCTCATGCGCACGTGCGCTGACTTCGCGATTCCCACAAAACGCGTCAAGGGCCTAACCGGCGTATGGACCAGCGACTCTGATTTGAAGGGGCGCGACTTCAGTCGCGCCGTTGCC
>JASHTD010000072.1 GCA_030040725.1 Candidatus Sulfotelmatobacter sp.
ACGCACCTGCCAGTCAATTCAGATCTCCGTACGCAGACCTCAATACACAGTTTCCGATTTCGTTGAACATCTTGCTCGCGATCCTTGCCACCTAGAAAGCAAGCAAAATGCGAACGTCGCGCAGGTTGTTTCCGGTGGGGCCGGTTTCGATGGAGTCGCCAAGTGCTTTGAAGAAGGGATAGGCGTTGAATGAGTCACGGGCCGATCTGGCATCGAGGCCGAGAGCCTGGGCGCGAGCGAGGGTGGTTCCGTCGGCGATGGCGCCGGCGGCGGGACTGTTGCCGTCGATGCCGTCGGTGCCGGCGCTCAGCACGGCGACGTTCTCTCCCGCAATTTTGATTGCGGAGGCGAGAGCAAATTGCTGATTGCGGCCACCGACTCCCGGGCTTGTGACTTTCACGGTGACTTCGCCTCCTGAAAGTAAGCAGAGGCGCGGCGATTGTTTGCGGAGATCACGCAAGCGATTCAGCAAATGATCGGCGGCGGAGGAGTAGTCCCAGTCGTCGCAGGAGTTGTCTTCGTACACGGAAAATCCCGCGCGCTCGGCTGCCGCGCGGGCGTGCTCAAGGGCGGTTGCATTGGAGAGGATGGTCCAGAAGCGCGAGCGGTGGAAAGCCTGATCGTCGGATTTTGGAGTCTCCTCGAGAGCGTGGCGTTCGAATAATTCGCGTGTGGAGTGAGGCAGTTGGTCGAGCAGACTGTGCTTCTCGGCGATGCGATAACAATCTTCGACGCTGGTGGAATCTGGCATCGTCGGGCCGGAGGCGAGAGCGTCGGGTGTGGCGTCGGGGACGTCGGAGACGAAAAGCGAGACTTGCTGCGCGGGAAAGGCGGCACGGGCGAGGCGTCCACCTTTGACGGCGGAGAGATGCTTGCGGATGGTGTTGATTTCGGCAATTGGTGCACCCGAGTAGACGAGAGCGCGGTAGGTGGCGATGAGATCGTCGAGGAAGATTTCGTCGTCGATGGGTTTCTCGACGATGGAAGAGCCTCCGCCGCTGAGCAGAAAGATGACGAGCGATGCCGCGGTTTGAGACTCGAGCAGCTTGAGGATCGCGCTGGCGGCGGCGATGGATTCAGAGTTAGGCGTGGGATGGCCGCCGAGGAAGTAGCGAAGTCCGCGCATCTGCGCGGGCGGATTCACACTGGTGGCGACGATGCCGGTGACCGAGTTTTGCGGCGAGGGCTCGCCGATTTGATGGGTGAGGGCTTCGGCCATAGCATGCGCGGCTTTGCCGATGGAGATCACGACGACGCGAGAATAGGACTGCAGGTCGTAAAGATCGTCGCAAACGCGAAGGACGCCGCGCTCGCAATGCACGTGGCGCGTGAAGGCGCTGGAGATGGAAGCGTTGGTAAGAGCGCTTAGGAAAATTTCACGAGCGGCCGTGCGCATCTGGATGAATTGGGATTCGCGGGTGGGATCGATGGGCATCGGAAGGATTATATGGTGCGCGGCGGGCGTCGAGTGTATTTGCAGGGAGATCCCTCGCCTCGCTGGTGAGAGCGCGAGGTTTCGGGATGACGCCGCTTGTTGATTTGCTTACCGCGGAAGCGTTTCTTTCAGCCACGCTTCGATCGTCTCACGAAGTTCGTGCAAGTGGCCGGCAAAGAAGTGGTCGGCGGATTCGATGAGAACGAGCCTCTTCGGATCGGCGGCCGAGGCCACCAAGGCCTCGAGTTTCGGGCGCGGGCCAAAGGGGTCGCGCGATCCGCTGATGAATAGTTTTGGCTTGGTGCAAGCGTGCAGAAAGTCGAAGGTGTAGGAGCGAGGGAGTTCGGCTTGGTCAGAGGCATCGCTGGTGACTGGCGCGACGGGTGTTCCGAGGCTGATGGCGGCTTTCACGCGTGAATCCGGACAGGCGGCGCGAAGACCGACGGCAGCGCCGAAGGAAAATCCGGCGAAGATGAGCGGAAGATGAAATTCGGCGTCGAGCCAGTCGAGAGCGGCGCGAACGTCATGGACTTCGCCGCGGCCATGATCGTGCTCGCCTTGGCTCAGTCCGGTAGCGCGGAAGTTGAAGCGCAGAACGGGAAAGCCGAAATTGTTCAAAGCTTTCATGGTGTGAAAAACGACCTTGTTGTGCAGCGTGCCTCCGAAGAGCGGATGCGGATGGCAGACGACGGCGGCGTGGGTTGCGTGCGGAGCGCCAGCGTTGAGCAGGGCCTCGAGACGTCCGGCGGGGCCGTGGAGAAACAACGAGCGAATCGTGGAAGGTTGATCCGGCATGTTTTCTTGAAAGGAGTTTAATCGTTTTCTAGACTGGGATCATGTCAACTAAATCAACGAATCTTCAATCCAGGAATCTGTGGACCTCAGCTGAACATGTAACCAATTATCTGGAGCGGGCTAATTCGATTCCTCACCGGAGTGAAGGCGAAGCCACGCTTCTCGAAGTGATTCCCGCGAAGACGAAACGCGTGCTTGACCTCGGCACTGGGGATGGGCGGTTGCTGGCGCTGGTGAAAGCACATCTGGCCGCCGGCGGGAATCATGGTGCAGAATCGGTTGCCGCGGATTTTTCTCCGACGATGCTGGAAGCTGTGCGAAAGCGATTTGCGGGGGACGCGTCGGTTAAAATAATCGCGCACGATCTGGATCGTCCGCTGCCGGCGCTGGGAATGTTTGATGCGGTGGTTTCGAGTTTCGCGATTCATCATGTGACACACTCGCGGAAACGGCAAGTGTATGCCGAGATTTATGCATTGCTGAATGCGGGAGGAGTTTTCTGCAATCTGGAACACGTGGCTTCGCCGACGCAACGATTGCATGAAGAGTTCTTAGATCGCATGGGCATTACTGCGGAGGAGGAAGACGCGTCGAACAAGCTGCTGAACATGGAAACACAGCTCAAGTGGCTGCGCGAGATCGGGTTCGTGGATGTGGATTGTTTGTGGAAGTGGCGGGAGTTGGCATTGATGGTGGGACGGAGGTAGTGGAGTGCACGCCAGACCGCGAAGGTCTGAGCAGCCTATAGGGGTCCTTCGACTGCGGGAAGCGATTCGCTTCGCAAATCGCTCCACTTCGCTCAGGATGACAACCAGTAAAGATTGTTAACTCGAAACGCGTTCGGCGATCCACTCGCCCGTTTCGCGCGTCCCAAGCGGGCCGCCGATATCTTGCGTGGTTTTTTTTTGGCGAACGGCATCGAGCACCGCGGCTTCGATTTTCGCCGCTTCTTCTGTGAATCCCAGGTGGGCCAGCATCATAGCTGAGGTGAGAATCG
>JASHTD010000330.1 GCA_030040725.1 Candidatus Sulfotelmatobacter sp.
ATAGTCGTTTTTCCCTGGCCATTTTCTCCAATAAGCGCCAGCCGCTCGCCCGTGTGCAGTGTGAAATTAATCTCGTCGAGAATCAGTCGCGCATTTCCCGGATAGCTGAACGACACGTTGCGAAATTCAATTCCGCGGCGAATTGGCTTCGGGATCGGAAGGGCATTGGGCTTCGACTCAATCGTGGGCCTCATTTCAAAAAAGGCGAGCAAATCGGTCAGGAAAAGCGCCTGATCGCCGATCGCCGCGAGAGTCGAAAAAATCTGTTCGATATTGCTGCTAGCCTGTTGGATCGCTCCCGCAAGAAAAGTCAGCGAGCCGATGGTCAGCGCTCCCGCGAGTGTCCGCCAAATCACGAACACATAAGCTCCGTAATAGCCCGCCGTCCCCAGCGTCGAGAGCATGGAGCCGGCAACCAGCTTTCGCCGCGAGAGGTTTACATTTTCCTCGTAGATGTCATCTGACAACTTGGTAAACCGGTCGCGCAAAAAATTTCGCAGGCCAAACAGCTTCAGTTCCTTGGCCGCTTCTTTGCTTCCGCCCAGAATGCGCAAATAGTCGAGCTGGCGGCGCACCGGTGTCTGCCGGAAGTTCTTCTCGTATCCCAGAAAGGCGAAATGGCTTTCCCCAAGAAACGCCGGAACCACACCCGCGATCAGCAGCAGCATCAGCCACGGCGAAAACAGCATGATCGAAACCGACAGCGTAAGCGTGGTGATTGCCTGCTGCACCAGACGGCCAATCGCCTGAATCATCACCAGTCGGTCCGTCGCCTGTACCCGCGCCCGCTCCAGCCGGTCGTAGAAGATCGGGTCTTCATAGGCCTGCAGGTCCAGGCTGGCCGCGTGATTCATCACCCGGATGCTCACATATCGTGTGTACTTATCGGCCAGCAGAGAATCCGAATAATCGATCGTACGGATGAGAAGGCTGTTCAGGACCGCCAGCGCGAACTCGGCTGCCACCAGCCACCAGAAGCCCGGCTTGACTGGCTGATGAGTGGAAACCACATGCACGATCCGGTCAATGATCAGCTTGGTGATCCATAGCAGCGCGACCGGCAGCAGAGACGAAAATACCCGCGAAACCACCCCGAAGACGACCACCCCGGGCCCTGAGTCCCACATGATTTTCAGGACGGCAGGAACATTGCGCAACGCCGAGATGCGCTCCTGCCAGCCGCTCCAGTAACTCTTGCGATTCGTCATGCCTGGTCGCCACCGTCATTGAGCGGGTCACCTTCAGACGGAAGAACGTCAATGAGTTGCCTGGAGTCTGACAGTGCCCATCCCGTACCGACGGCTTCAGCACAGATGCCAAAACCGCCTTCAAAGGTTTATCGCCCTCGACGTAAGTCTTGCGCTAATAATAGCCTAGGGATGCTGAATGCCGAAACATGAACTCGCGCTTCGTCGGCTATGCGGTGAACCTCGCAACCGGTATATGGAAATGCCCTTCTGCGCCCATGTTTTCATTGCCCCGCGCCTCAGAGTTTATGTAAACTTTCTTTAATTTGTAGAATGTGGGTCTTTTTATCTGCCTCCCCAACGGAGTGTGCAGTGCGTGTTCTTTCCTTTTTTTGCCTTTTAATTCTGGTCGTCATTCCTTGCGGCGCGGTTACGGCCAGCGACTACTACAACCACGTCATTTTCGATAACAGCATCACCTCCGATTACTACTATTACAGCGGGGGCCGTTCGGTATTTCCCAGCACCGTCGAATTGCTTTCCGGATCGATTCCCGTCGAAAAGAAGAATTTTTTCTCGCCTCCCAACGCCCTGCGGCTGCAATGGCGCTCGGTTGCAGGAGGTAGCTGGGAAACCGAGGTGCGCGTCGTAGATATGCGCAACCGGCCAACTAACTTCGTTGGCGACACACTTTACGTCTGGTGCTATTCGGCCGAAGAAATTCCAGCTGCCGATTTGCCTGCGATTCAGCTAGAAGATGAGCAACACAACTTTACTGCGCCTCTCAAGTTAGATGGCATTGCCGGCGACATCCCGGCGAAGCGCTGGGTTCAGATCCGTCTTCCTCTCAGCGAATTTCAAAGCGCTTCTATCCATACGTTTGAAGCTAGCCAGTTGCACAGCATTTATTTCAGCCAAGGCGCTGCCGATAATATCCCTCGCACTCTGATCATCGATGAAATCAAAATCGACGATCGCGGCGCCGCTTCTCCGGTCGCGTCCGAGATCAGAAAAGCTCCTCGCGCTCCCGCGAACATTCGCGCCAAAGGCTATGACCGCCACGTCGATATCAGCTGGGATCCCGTCGCCGATGACGATCTGCAAAACTACGTAATCTACCGCTCCATCGGAAAACACAAATTCGAGCCCATCGGAATTCAAAGCGGCGATATCAATCGCTATGCGGATTTCATTGGCAGTTCCGGTGTGAAGGCTTCCTACCGCGTAAGGGCCGTCGACCGTTCCTATCGCCACTCGCTCTTCTCAGGAGTGGCCACGGCATCCACCCGCGAGCTTTCCGATGACGAATTGCTCACCATGCTGCAGGAGGCTTGCTTCCGCTATTACTGGGAGGGCGCGCATCCTATCTCCGGAACCACGCTCGAAAATATTCCCGGAGATGATCGCATCGTCGCCACCGGGGCCAGCGGCTTCGGCATCATGGCGCTGGTTGTGGGAGTGGATCGCGGATTCATCAGCCGCGAGCAGGGAATCGAGCGCATGCAAAAAATCCTCGATTTTCTGGAGAAAGCTCCGCGCTATCACGGCGCTTGGTCCCACTTCATCAACGGTTACACCGCCAGGACCATGCTGGTCTTCGGCATGTTCGATAACGGCGGCGATCTGGTCGAGACCTCGTTTCTGATGGAGGGTCTGCTCGCGGCGCGTCAATATTTCAAGGGCGCGAGCGAAGCGGAGCAGGATGTCTATTCGAGAATTACCAAGCTTTGGAACGATGTTGACTGGGCGTGGTATCAGCACTCTCCGGGCAGCAATGCGTTGCTTTGGCACTGGTCTCCGCAGTGGTCGTGGTATCTCGATCATCGGCTCACCGGCTTCAACGAAACCATGATCACCTACCTGCTGGCGATTGCCTCGCCCACTCACGCGATTCCAGCGGAACTCTACTACTCCGGCTGGGCGGGCCAGGGTCCAGCGGCAGTTGCTTACCGCTCCGGATGGTCCGGCTCCAGCGCCGGCGACCGTTATGTGAACGGCCATACTTACTATGGCATTAAGCTCGACGTGGGCGAGGGCTCGGGTGGTCCGCTGTTTTTCACGCAGTATTCCTTCATGGGATTTGATCCCCGCGGAATTCGCGACCGCTACACCGATTATTTCGAGAACAACCGCGACATCGCCCTCATCGATCGTGCCTACTGCGAGGCCAACCCCGGACACTATCAAGGCTACGGCGCCGACGATTGGGGTCTGACCGCTAGCGACGATCAGTTAGGCTATCTGGCTCACTCGCCCGACCTCACCACGGACGATGGCACCATCACTCCTACCGGTGCGCTTTCTTCATTCCCTTACACTCCCAAAGCCTCCATGGACGCCCTCAAATTTTTTTACCGCGATCTCGGTGATCGGCTCTGGGGAGTTTACGGCCCGCATGACGCCTTCAACCTCACTCACAACTGGTTTTCTCCGGTTTATATGGGACTCGATCAGGCTCCGATCGTCGTCATGGTGGAGAATTACCGCACCGGCCTGATCTGGAAAATGTTCATGTCTAACCCTGAGATTCAACCCATGCTCGATAAAATCGGATTTCGCCCCGATAAGCCCGAAAAAACCGAGAAGGCATCCGCCGGCGTACGCTGATACCCCACGTGGACATGCAAGCCAATAGCTTTGACCACCCTCTGGCCGTCACTTAGTTGCTTCTTTCGCGATGAGAAAGGAATTCGCTTATGCCGCCTTCTTGGGAGGTACTTTGGCACCCTTTTTCCGCGCTTCGGAAAGTCCGATAGCAATCGCCTGCTTGCGGCTCTTCACGGTTCCACCCTTGCCGCCTTTGCCCGATTTCAACGTGCCCCGCTTTCGGCGGCGCATCGCGCTCTCAACCGTTTTGCCGGCGGCCTCGCCGTATCGTCGTCGACCCGATTTTCTTCCAGATTTTTTCCTGGCAGGCATGATTCTTCTCCTCTTAGGTTAGTCGAGCGAACCTATGCAAAGGTTGTCATGCGGAGGGCATTCGTCGAGAAATGAAATAGCCTGAAGATCCTCACGCCCTGCCGGGAAATTGAAGAGTTCCGAATTCGTACCAGCTTGGCCTTCCCCCGCATTTCCGTCAGCAATCGAACCCCGCCTGCATGCGACAATAGAAATCGGCAGTTGCGGAGAAAAGACATGAAAATGCAACCTCAAGCCGTCGCTTATCTGAGAATAAAATCAGCTCTCATTGCTTTCGCCTGTGCCGCGTTTCTGATCTTCATCGTCAGCATGGCCTCGGCACAGAATGCGCGTTCGAAGGATTCTGCAAAAACCGCAACCGCAAAAACGGCCCAGCCCTCAGCCGAGCTCGTTGCCCGCGGAAAGTACATCGTCGAAGGTCTTTCGCGCTGCGGCCAATGCCACACGCCCCGTGACAGTAACGGCAATCCCGAAGCTGGCGAAGAGCTCGAGGGTGCAGCTGTCTGGTTGAAGTCGGCTGAACCCGTCCAGGACTGGCCGCTCAAAGCTCCTCGCATCGCCGGCATTCCTCCAGGAACCGATGCCGACATGATCAAGCTGCTGACTACGGGAATCTGGAATGACGGCAAGCCTTTGCGTCCGCCCATGCCGCAATTCCGCATGACGGAGCCGGATGCCCAGGCCGTCGTTGCTTACCTTAAAACCTTGCCCTAGCTTTAAACTCGTAGCGTCGAAACCGCAGTCTCAAAAAAATAAAGCTCGGGCAACCGTCGTGGGAAAGAATAGAAAGCGGATGATTTTGCGTACTCAAAGGGTTTTTACCTGCGCGTAATTGAGCAGGCTTACCATAAGTACGCCGCCGCAAATGTTGCCTAATGTGGCCGGCATCAGCCAGTGCAGGTACTCGGCAATTGAAACGGTCCCGGCCACTACTGCCGAGAGGATTTCGCCGCTGCCGGCGATGCAGTGGGCAAAACGCCCGATTCCCACGTCAAAAGTCAGCATGTAAACCATCGTGAGTTGGCCGATCGTCCAGTGACTGGCCGTGACCGTCCACGCCACCAGCGCGATCAGCCAGCCCCCAATGACTCCGCTCCAGAAAAAATATCCTGCCGAACCGGTCGAAGATCCTTTCCCAGGTGAATCAACTGCGCGAGAACGTCCGCTCGCAACGCCGGTGATTTCACCGCCAGCACAGCAAACAGGAATGCTCCAACGACGTTCGATCCGAAGACGATGCCCCAAAGGCGCAACGTGCGCATCACATGCTTGCGCTCGTCCAGCACCAGCACCACCGGGTATAGCGTGTTTTCCGTGAACAATTGGGCCCGGCCGATGATCACGGCGATAAATCCGATCGGATAAAGCAGGTACGGCGCGACCAGGTTGGCTTCGTTCCCCGGCGTCAGCGAGCGCATCGCGGCCACCCCCAGTCCGGTCAGCCCCATGGTCAGGCCCCCCGCAATTCCCGAGAATGCGAGCTTCTGATTCGAGCGGCGAAGTTCGTCGCGTGCGTTTTCTACCGCAGCGCGAAAAATTTCGGCCGCGGTTAGTCTTCGCGTATCCGGCTGGGTTTCCTCGTGCTGAATGGGTTTGGCCTGCGTCAATAGTCGTCTCTCTCGTTTCTCAGCTTATTTGCAAGCTTCTTTATCACTTTTTCCCGCTCGATATTCACAACGCCACGGGTATCGTCGTAAAGGCTGTCGCGCAAAAGCATAAGCAATTTGGCTTTGAGCCTTGCCTTTGGCACCAGCCGGTCGGGAACCACGAATGTGTGTCGTGGTGGAGAACACGTCAGAGCGCTCCCAGCGACCGCATTCGTGAGATTGGGTTCCGGTCCGCTCGATGCCTCGCCCACCTGTGCGCCAGCGAAGGCAGCAGTAACAATGAGAGACAACAGAAGAAAGCTCGCTTTCCGCACATCCTACCTCCTCGTACGCCGGAAAAATAATCCTTCATTTCTCGCGGCAAGAAAGAGATGGTCAGTCGTTTCTTCCGGTTGGCCTCTAAGGAAATTCGGTTGCGAGGATACGGCGCGTGCAGTATGACAACGTGAACGAAGTGACAACGAGGGGAACGAAATGAAATGAGCAAAAAACAAAAAGCTCGTCGCAACCCGCTCTGCCGCCGGTTACGCCGCTTTCTGCCTGCCTGTCTTCTTATCCCGTTGAATGCGTTTTGAAAGCAGCGTCTTCGCTTTTTCCAGCTCTGCTCGGCGCCGGGTCGGCAAATTGTGTCCGGCTCGATTGATGTAGTAGGTAAGCATTCTCATCCCCGATCCCGGGCCTTTAGGCGAAACCTTTTTCGAAGCCAGAGCTCGCGCGATCGTCTCTGCCTTTTTTGTAAATAGCCCGGTCTGCGGATGAGTCGAGTCCGTCTTTACTTTCGCGACCCAATAATTCTTTTTCGCAGATTCGCTTTTTGCCATATCGGTTTCCCTCGCGACATTCCTTCCTAACGTACGATGCGGAATCGCAGTTCTCCGCTCATTTGCGAAAACACAACTTCGGCCGAGAATCACTAAACCTGCGCGTGAAGCTCACATAAAAAAGGCACGCTGCAATGGCGTGCCCTTTTCCGATCCTCTACTCGTGAACCCGCCGTTCCTAATCGTACGTAAACATGAGTTCGTCGAGGTAAACCGAATAGGGAGACTGAGACGAGTTGCCGTCTTCCTGGTAGTTAATCGTAATTCCGTACCACCCCGGAGCCGAGCCGGGGTTGTAGTACTGGTTTACCGTGCTCGTCTTTCCGTTCAGGGTGATCGACTGGTACAGCAGTTGGTTGTCGGAAGTTCTTTCGACCTGAATTGTTACATGATTCCACGAATTGCTTACCGGATTGCAGGCAATCCCTGTAGGAATCCAGGTCGAATTCACGTTATCCCAGATGTCCCATTCGTTGCCGCCTGCGACCCGGCATTCGTGGCCCCATATATATCCCTGATTGTTGAAGAACTGGTTGATGTCGAACTCCACCGCTTGCGCCAGCCCAATGTCTCCAGCCCAGAAATACACGTCGTACGTGAAGTTGTGCAGGGTCGGCACCAGCGTGTGGTTCGTATCCGGCATTCCTTGCGAGGAGTCGTCGCCGATCAGGTGATTGTTCCACAGCCCATCGCCGTACCCTTCGCTCCCGGCGAGATACATTTGCATTGCCTCTCCGCTCATGGATGGCGATTTGATGTTTTGCGTATAAGAGAACGTGATGTTGTCGCAGGGCGAAGGCGAGCAATCGACAAACGTCGGCGCTCGCTGGCCATAATCTGCCCAGCCGCCGCTATGCTGTAGCTCACTGAATGAGTTTCCACTACCGCTTCCACCGCTCACAGTGATCGTGACTGGCGTCGTCGCCGCTCCGCCACAGCCATCCCACTCTTCCACCGTCGTATGGTATGTCCCGGCGCTTAGCGAGAGGCTGTGATTCAGGCTCGCACCGTTGACCACGTAAGCCAAAACCCCAGGCGCGGTGTAGATTCCCATCGACGACACTCCCTTCGAGCAAGATGTAGTCGCCGTTGCTATGTAATTCACTGGAGAGCCGACCGTGCTGTTATTCGCCGGAGTGCTTACCGACACGCCCGAAGACCCGCCCGCTTTTACCGTGATCGTGATGGGTGTCGTGGCCGCCCCGCCGCAGTTGTCCCATTCTTCGACCACTGTGTCATACGTGGCTGGATTCAAGTCCAGGGTCGTGTTCAGGCTGGAACCGCTCACAACATAAGCCAGAACGCCCGGCGCGGTATAAATGCCCATCGAACCCACGCCCTTCGAGCACGTCGTCGTGGTAGCCGAGGCGACGTACTTCACCGCACCGGTGATGGTCGCGCCGTTCGCTGGTTCGCTTACCGTTACCCCGGCAAACGCGGCGGGAACGCAGAGTGCCGATAGGCACACGAATAGCGATAATGATCTCAGCATCCAAATCATCTCCAATATGGATTTATTTCCTTCCGGATCGCAGAACTGCATCTCTTGCGACCCGGTGGTTGCGCGCGTGAGCGGACGCGCGGCTTCGGAAGAAGTGGCGGTATTGTGGCGCTTGGGTTACAACGGCTAACTTCAAGTCATCCTTGAAGTCCAGCGCTTGCCGCTGGCTCAGGTGATCTGCAAAGGTAATCCGTTAAACAGTGTACCGAGCATACCAGAATCCCCCGATAGGGCAAGCGAAAACATCGCCGCCGCTCCTCAGAGGTTGTAGTCCCAAGTCCGGATCCACGTCCAAAAACAGCCAGGGCGCACACCTCGCTGGTGCGCGCCCTGAGAGTTCTGCTTCAATTCAATCAGCTCAGTTGTACGTGAACGTCAGCTCATCCAGATAGACCGAGTACGGCGACTGTTCGTAATTGCCGTCCTGCTGGTAGTTGATCGTGATGCCATACCACCCCGGCGCTGAGCCCGGACTGTAGGTCTGGTTCACGGAATAGGTTTTTCCATTCAGCGTGATCGACTGGTAGAGCAATTGATTGCTCGAGGTTCTCTGCACCTGAATGGTGAGGTGATTCCACGAATTATTAATCGGATCGCATGGAATCCCGGTCGCGACCCAGTGCGCCGTCACATTGTCCCAGATATCCCAGACATTGGCACCGGCCAGCGTGCACTGGTGACCCCAGATCCATCCCTGGTTGTTGAAGAATTGGTTGATGTCGAACTCCAGCGCCTGCGAAGCGCTCAGATCGCTCGTGTAAAAGTACACGTCATAAGTGAAGTTGTGCACGTTGGGGACGATCGTGTGGTTCGTGTCCGGCAGCCCTTGCGACGAATCGACGCCGATCAGGTGATTGTTAAACAGCGCGTCGCCATATGCTTCGCTGCCGCTGAGATATGTTTCCATCGACTCCCCGCTCATCGAGGGAGATTTGATGTTCTGCGTAAGAGAGAAAGTGATGTCGTCGCAAGGCGAAGGCGAGCAGTCTATGAAGGTTGGAGCGCGCTGTCCGTAATCGGCCCACCCGCCGCTATGTTGCAGCTCGGAGAACGACCCTCCCACACCGCCGCCGCTGACCGTGATCGTGACGGGCGTGGTCGCGGCTCCGCCGCACTTGTCCCATTCTTCGACAACCGTGTTATAAGTTCCTGGGCTTAACGCCAGGTTGTAGTTCATGCTGTCTCCGTTCACGACGTACGCGAGCTGATACGGAGCGGTGTAGATACCCATCGAGCCGACGCCTTTCGAGCAAGTCGTGGTTGCCGTCGCCGTGAAATTCACCGGCGACCCGACCGTACTGTTGTTGGCGGGGGAGGTTACCGAGACGCCGGACGATCCGCCGGACTTGACCGTGATAGTGACGGGAGTGGTTGTCGCGCCCCCGCAGTTGTCCCATTCTTCCACGACTGTGTTGTAAGTTGCCGGATTCAGGTTGAGGGTGGTGTTCATACTGGCGCCGTTGACCACGTACGCCAACACTCCCGGTGCGGTGTAAATTCCCATCGAACCCACTCCCTTCGAGCAAGTCGTGGTGGTCGCAGTTGCAATGAAAGGTACAGGCCCGGAATATGTTCCGTCATTGGAGGGTGAGGTTACGTTTACGGTAGCGAATGCGGCAGGAGCGAAGAGAGCGGTCAAGCACACGAGCATGGTGAAAGACTTCGACATGCGATGTCGTCTCCAGATTTGGATTGTTTGGCTTGCCGACAGCAGAACTGCGTGCCCTCAGCGAGCAGGTCGAGGGCTCAGACGAAGTAGTGCAAGTTGTGGCGCATACCGCATGCAACCAGTTTCACCATCGGCTGGGGGAGACTTGCGCAGCATGAAACTGATCGGATAATTTTCACGAAAGTACCAGAAACACCCGATTCACCCAAGAGAAAAATGTGCGCTATCCAATCGGAGGTGCAATCGGAGGTTCTAGTCCGTTCGAAGGGCTCCATCTGATCCGCGTTGCTCAACGCACTTTTCCCATCCTCTCCCGGCAACCTTCCCGGATTACCGCGACACTAAGCTGCGTTCTCGTATGACTGAACTTCTCCGCAGGAGTTGATCCGTGAAGGACCGCTCGACTTTGCTCTTTTGTATCTGTTTCACTTCTTCGCTCGCACTTCTGCTTGCCGGACTGGGATGCCAGGGAGTAACTGGCTCTTCGACTACGCCTCCTCCCACGAAAACTCTGGTTTCGATTTCCGTGTCTCCCGCTAGCGTGAGCATTTCGATCGGCGCCACGCAGCAATTTACCGCCACCGCGAAATACAGCGACGGCTCCACGGCGAATGTCAGTTCAAGCGTGACTTGGTCCGTCGGAAGTTCGGCCATTGCTTCGATCAATAAAAGCGGGCTCGTCACCGGCGTGGCTGCGGGTTCAACCAGTGTCACCGCTTCTCTCAGCGGAATGACCGGCACCGCCGAGCTTAGTGTGCAAACTGGTACGGTAACGAAGACTCTGCAGTCGATTGCGGTCGCTCCCACCACCGCAAGCATCGCGGTCGCCGCCACCGAGCAGTTCGCCGCAACCGGCACCTATAGCGACGGCACAACCGCGAACCTGACCACCTCCGTAACCTGGACTTCTTCATCGCCGTCTGTCGCGACAATTAATTCCAGCGGCCTTGCTACCGGTGTCGCTGGCGGTTCGACCACGGTGACCGCGGCGCTCAGCGGCATCACTAGCAATGGGGCAACACTCAGCGTCACCGCAAAAACGGTTACCTCCATCGGCGTCACGCCAACCACCGCGGATATTTCTGTGGGAGGTACGGAACAGTTCACGGCTACTGCCACCTACAGCGACGGAACGCAAGGCAACGTTACTACGTCGGCGGCTTGGGCGGTCAGCAATTCCAGCGCCGCAACCATCAATTCGAGCGGCCTCGCCATTGGACTGGGCGTGGGAACTACTGGCGTAACCGCTTCTCTCGATAATTTCACCGGCAGCGCAACTCTCGATGTCACACAGGCCACCATGACCGGCGTCAACATACCCATGTTCCACGTGGATGAAAATCGCAGCGGGGCGAATCTGAACGAAACGCTTCTGACTCCGGCGAATGTAACTGCCTCAAGCTTCGGCAAGCTGTTTTCGTATTTGGTCGATGGTTACGTGTACGGTCAGCCGCTGCTGATTTCGAACCTCACAATCGCCGGCGTTACTCACAACGTTCTCTTCGCTGCCACGGAAAATGACAGCGTTTACGCTTTCGACGCCGACAGCAACACCGGCAGCAATGCGAATCCGTTGTGGCAGGTATCCCTGCTGCAGTCGGGCGAAACGCCCCTCACGAACGGTCCCATTCAACCCGTCGAGGGCGTGACCTCCACTCCGGCGATCGATACGACCACGAACACGATGTACGTGGTTTCCACCGAG
>JASHTD010000073.1 GCA_030040725.1 Candidatus Sulfotelmatobacter sp.
GCCTTCAAGCACGTTATCGCGATTGACCGGTTCCCAAACGTGCCACTTCGCCTGCGGATACGCCTTTAAGAAAGCCCGCATCTGGTCGGCGAGCGCAGGCGAAGAGATTGTCGGTGTGAGAATGCGAATGCCCGCACCTTGCAAGGCTTTCTGCACATTCAGCGGGCCGCGCATGGCGCTGACAAAGCTCTGCCAAGACCGCAGGTCACCCATTTCCGTAACGCTCTGCGAGCGGTCGGGATCGTACATGGTGAGCAGCGACGCCTGCGCAAAAATATCGGTTCCGCCAAGCGACGCGGGATGCTGGGGATTGCCTTCAATTTTTGTCGGGCGCCCGAGATGGCTTTCCACGATCACCGGGCTCGCGTAGCCCCCGAGAGTCAGTGCGCTGGCGTAGAACATGGGGCGGCCGGGAATGACATCCTCCGGCTGGCGAACGTAAGGAATGATCGGCTCCAGCGGCAGCTTGACGCAACCGGTCATGCCAGCGAGGGCCATGGACGCGCCCATCACTTTGAGGAATCCTCGGCGAGAGACCGACTCGACCCATTCGGAAGCACCCTTGGGAAATTCGCGATGCAGCGCTTCCTGAAATTCGGGATTGCCGGCGAGTTCTTCGAGGCTGCGCCAGTATTCGGGGCCGTTCGCCTTGTCAATTTCCGCGCGGACGGAATCGAGATTCAGCTTGCCTCGCTTGGAAGGGCAAACCTCTTCGATCTTCACGAAGCCGTTTTGTTCATGCTTTTCCATAATTCAGCTAGACGATAGGGATCCTTCGACTCCGAATATGCTTCGCCTTGCGAAGCATATTCTTCGCTCAGGATGACAAAAACATAAACGCCAAAAAACAAGACTCATCGGCAATAGCTCATCACCGATGACACGTGTTGCAACTGGTAATGTCGTGAACGCTGCGAACTTCGTACTTCTTGAGCAGCGCCGATCCCAGGGCTTCCTGATCCGTGAAACTTGTTCCATCAACTACGACCGGCTTTGTATCGGAAGGTTCCTGGTAACGCATGTTGAATACCTGATCACGCGGACGCAAATACTTTTCCGGAGCGCGATGGCAATTCAGGCACCACTCCATCTGCAGCGATTCCTGCTGGTACATGAGCGGCATCTGATCGACCGGACCATGGCACGTGTTGCAGCCTACTCCCTTGGTGACATGAATGCTGTGATTGAAAAAAACAAAATCGGGAAGGGTGTTGACTCGCGTCCATTGCAGCGACTCGCCGGAGCGATAGCTGGCGCGAACCGGCTCTAGCATGTCGGCATTGGTCCAGATCTGCGAATGGCAGTTCATGCAGGTCTTGGTGGGCGGGATTCCGGCGAAACTGGAAACCTCCACCGAGGTATGGCAATAACGGCAATCGATGCCGAGGCCGGAGACGTGATGCTGATGGCTGAAGGGCACCGGCTGCGGTTTGCGCACACCCGCGTAGGTAAGGTAAGGCGAGCCCTGAACTTCATAACCGATCCAGCCGAGCGCGACCATGGCGAAGACAGCGCCAAAAATCGTGACGCGGGCCAGAGTGTTGGTGCTGCGGTGAAAGATCTGCGACATGCTTACTTACGAGCTTTCAGGAGACGCGCATAGGACGCAATCGCCCTCAGAAAAGTTGCTGGTTCGTTATTGGAGCGCGAGAGAAAATTCCCACAAAATTTTCACGCTGTCTAATGAAACAGGAGATTATAAATATTTCTCGCGAAGTTGTCTCGTGTTTGAGACCTTTGAGCGAAAAAAATCTCAAAAGGAAACTCTTCAGAAACAGGAAAATTCGAGCGCAGAGAGCATCAAAATCTTCTTTCTCCTAGGCGCCTTCGCCTTTCTTAACGCAGATTCATCACCAGTAATTTTGGTTCGGTCATTTCTTCGATGGCGTAACGCAAGCCCTCGCGTCCAATGCCGGAATCTTTTACGCCGCCATAGGGCATTTGATCGATGCGGAACGAAGGGATGTCGCCGGCAATCAGCGCGCCCACTTCCAATTCGTCATAAGCCTGGAAGAGCAGCTTGGCGTCACGCGCGAAAATTCCAGCCTGCAAGCCGTAATTGGAGTTGTTGATGCGGCGAAGCGCTTCGTCGAAATTCTGATAAGGCTCGACGGTCACAACCGGGCCAAAAATTTCCTGGCAGTTTACTTTCATTTCCGGCCTGGTTGCGGTGAGCACGGTTGGTTCGACGACAGAGCCATGGCGCTGGCCGCCGCAGAGCAGGCGAGCTCCGGCGCGAACTGCTTCGTCGATCCACTGTGTGACGCGGACCGCGTCACTCTCGCGGATCAGCGGACCGAGGTCGGTCGATTCTTGCATGGGATCGCCGGTCTTCAGTTTCTCCACGCCTTTCACCAGAAGATCGGTGAACTTGCCGTAGACGGAATGCTCAACCAGAATACGCTGCACGGAAATGCACGTCTGGCCGGCGTAGCCGAAGCTGCCGGCAATGCAGCGCTCGGCCGCGTAATCGAGATCGGCATCGCTATGCACGAGAGCGGCGGCATTGCCACCTAACTCCAGCACGACTTTCTTTTTCCCGGCGCGGCGCTTGATGTCCCAGCCCACGGGCACGCTGCCGGTAAAGCTGATCAGCTTGATGCGATCGTCGGTGACGAGAAGGCTGGCATCATCGTTGGAAAGTGGCAGGACATTGAGGCCGCCATCCGGCCATCCCGCCTGCTGCACACACTCGGCGAGAAGCAGCGCGCAAAGCGGAGTTTGCGGCGCGGGCTTGAGAACCATCGAGCATCCGGCGGCCATGGCTGGCGCGACTTTGTGCGCGACCAGATTCAACGGAAAATTAAATGGTGTAATGCCGGCGATGGGTCCGAGGGGATAGCGCTTGACGATGCCCCAGCGTCCGGCGGTGAACTCCTGCCAGTCCAGGGGGAGATATTCGCCGTAAATGCGAGTGGCTTCTTCAGCGGCAATATTGAAGATGAAAATCGCACGGTCGACTTCAATGCGCGCCAGCCGGATGGGCTTGCCAGCTTCCTGCGCCAAGGTGCGGGCAAATTCGTCGCGGCGCTCAAGCAGTTGCTGCGCGATGCGGCGCAGCACGCGCTGGCGCTCAAACGCGGGCAACCGTTTGGTGGTGCCAAAAGCCTTGACGGAGGCGGCAATGGCGGCTTCGGCGTGTTGGCGGCGCGCCTGCGTGACTCGCCCTACGAGACTGCCATCGTAAGGGGCGTGCACTTCGACGATATCGCCGTCGTCGATCCATCGGCCGTCCATAAAAAATCCATGGGTTGCCACCGGCGCGACCGTCATCTCCGCCATTTCTTACCTCCCCAGACGTGAACGGACCCTGTTCGATTATAGGCCGAAGAGCAAAGGTTGCCTTTTTCTGAGGGTTGAAAATCTTGAAACTCTGGACAGGCGGAAGACTGGGCGACTCGGCTAATACAATGGAAGGCGCATTGATCTGAATGCATTCTTTGGAAACCATTACCGAGCTGGTTCCGCGACTACAACGAAAAGAAGTGTCGCCAGTCGAGCTGACACGCGCGTGCTTGCAGCGGATTGAAAAGCTCAATTCTGCGCTGAATGCGTTTATTACCGTGACCGCCGATTCGGCGATGGATGACGCGCGGAGAGCGGAAAGTGAGATTGCGCGCGGAGGATGGCGCGGGCCGCTCCACGGGATTCCGGTGGCCTTGAAGGATCTGATCGATACGGCGGGCGTACGGACGACGGCGGCGAGCAAGGTATTTGAAAGTCGCGTGACGGAGCAAGACGCAGAGGTGGTGCGGCGGCTACGGCAGGCCGGGGCGGTGATTCTCGGCAAAAACAACTTGCATGAGTTCGCCTACGGTGGAAGCTCGCTGGTCGGTTTTTTCGGCGATGTTCACAACCCCCGGAACGCTGAACATATTGCGGGAGGATCCTCGGGAGGGTCGGCTGCTGCGGTTGCTGCCGGTTTATGTTATGCGGCGATTGGCACCGATACTGCGGGGTCGATTCGCGAACCGGCGGCGTTGTGCGGTTGCGCGGGATTGAAGCCGACGTATGGTCGGGTTTCGGCACGCGGCGTGATTCCTCTTTCGTGGTCGCTCGATCATGTAGGGCCGATTGCGGCGAGCGTTGGCGATGCGGCAATCGTTCTGCAGGCGATAGCGGGCTACGATGCGCTCGATATATGCAGCGCGAATATCCCGGTGAGCGATTACGTCTCGGCTCGGGATGAGGTCACGAAAACTTTGCGGGTGGGAATTCCGCGGGCATATTTTTATGACGATCTGGATGATGAAGTCAGCGCGGCGGTGGAGCAGGCGATCGGCACGATTCGAAGGATGGTTGCCGAAGTGCGGGAGGTGAAGCTCGATGTGCCAACCGATCGCGTGGTGCAACTGGCGGAATCGTATGCCTATCACGCCGATAACGTCGCGCGGGCGCCCGAGCTCTATCAGCCGGAGACGTTGCGGCGGATTCGGCTCGGCGAGAAAATTTCCGCGGCGGAATACATCCAGCGGCGGCGCGAACTGGATGAACAGCGCCGACGCGCACACGAAATCTTTGCCGATGTGGACTTGCTGGTTACGCCAACCACGCCGATTTCTGCGCCGAAGATTGCCGATCTGAAGAAAGATCCTGCGGCGCTGCGGCCGGCGGAGCTGATTCTGCTGCGCAACACGCGTCCGTTTAATGTATGGGGACTGCCGGCGATTTCGGTGCCGTGCGGGGCTACGAAGGCCGGATTGCCGATCGGGTTGCAGATTGCCGGGCCGCAGTGGCGGGAGGATTTGGTGCTAGGGTTGGCGGCGGCGTACGAGCGAATGACAAGATGATGTGATTCCCACCCCTTGAAGGCCGCGACGGTGGGACCGCGAAGACAAAAACGCCGCGTAGAGCTGCCACCGTGCACCAGTGATAGAGACTCTTCGACTCCGCAGCGCTCAGGATGACAGTCGTTTTTGCTTCCGCATCTACCTTCACGCCAAATCGCTGCTTAATCCACTGATCTCACATCATCGGGCAGCATTAGCACGAACATGCAATCGCCGGTGGCGGTC
>JASHTD010000331.1 GCA_030040725.1 Candidatus Sulfotelmatobacter sp.
CCTACACGCACTTGCACTCGCTGCGAATGAGCACGCCCGTCATGTTATGCGCAATCTCGCGTCCCTGCGCCAGAGTGGCATAAGGCCCATGCCAGCGCGCGTGATTCGCATCGTGCCCGGCTGGTCGTCCCTTGCCCTGATTGCACTGTCCGCACGATCCACGATGTAGCACGATCTTGTGCGGTCCCGCGGCCCAATTCTCGTAAATATAAAATTCCTTCGCTTCAGGAGAGGGTACGACCGCACCGGCAATCAGACCGGCCTCGGTTGCCACCTTCTGCAGCTTCGATCGCGTATCGCGCCGCATCGGCAACAGCGGCAAGCGATAATTCTCTTCGATTTTTCCCATCATCGCCAGCACCGCTTTCACAGGCAGCGGGTTCGACTCGATAAAGTTCGCCTGCATCAACCCCAGATATTTGCGATGAATGCGCCGTGCCGTTGTCCAGTCATTATTCAGCGCTGCCCGTGTCATGCTGGCCATCTCTTGCGGAATTTCATTCGACGCGACCGAGATAATCCCCACCCCGCCCAACGCAATCACCGGCAGCGTGACCGCATCATCTCCCGAAAAAACCAAAAATGTTTCGGGCACGGCATTGATCGCCTCCGCAATCTGGGGCATATTTCCGCTGGCTTCTTTCACGCCAATAATATTCGGGATCTCCGCCAGCCGGGCCAGCGTACCGGGCTCGATATTCGCTCCCGTACGTCCCGGCACGTTGTAAAGGATTATCGGCTTGTTGCCGATCGCCTCGGCAATCGCTTTGAAGTGCCGGTATTGGCCTTCCTGCGTTGGCTTGTTGTAATAAGGAGAGGCGGTAAGGATCGCGTCGACTCCCAGCCGCGCGGCAATCTCCTTTGCCTTTTCAACTGCGTCACGCGTTGAGTTCGATGTCGCCCCGGCCACAATCGGCACGCGGCCGCCAGCCACTTCGATCGTGGTATCGATTACCTGCAGCCATTCGTCGTGACTCAGCGTCGGGGTTTCGCCGGTAGTGCCGCAGGGAACCAGAAAATCGATGCCGGCCTCGACTTGCCAAGCCACTAGACTACGCAGCGCCGCGTCGTTGATCGAACCGTCCTGACAGAACGGAGTGACCAACGCGGTGCCGCAGCCACGCAATTCCATGGTAATAAGATAGCGCGAACCGGCCTCACTGCAAACCGCAGCTCAGCTACACTTCCCGCCACACATCCCTGAAATCAAAAAACCCCTTCTTGCCCACCAGCCATTCGGCCGCGCGCACTGCGCCCTCGGCAAAGCCTCGCCGCGATTTCGCGTCGTGGCACAGATAAATCCGGTCAACAGCCGACTCGAGCACAATCTCATGCATGCCCGCAACCTCGCCTTCGCGGAAAGAAGTGATTTCAACTTCTTCGCCATTACCGCCAGCTTCCTGAATGATCCGCTGAATCGCGATTGCGGTTCCCGACGGCGCATCTTTTTTGCTCGCATGATGGCGCTCGAAGATTTGGCCGGAGTAGTCGTGCTGCAGCGCTGCCCCAGCAACTCGGGCAACCTCAAGAAACAGATTCACGCCAATCGAAAAATTCGGGCTGTAGAGGAATCCCGTGCCGCGATCCTCCACCATCCTGCGGACGCGCTCGATTTCTCCGTACCATCCAGTCGTGCCTACAACCATATTCTTGCCGGCCCGAAGGCACGCTTCGATGTGGCTAAGTACGCAAGAGGGTGCGGTGAAGTCGATCACGACTGCGACTTCCGCCAGCTTATCTGCCGTCAAAGCCGCGCCGCCGCGATTGTCGGCTGAGCCAGCAACCTGCACGCGATGCCGCCGTTCGCGCGCCACCTCCGCCACCAGCGAACCCGTTTTGCCGCGGCCGAGTATAAGAAGATTCATCAGGACAGTATTAGAACAGCAAGAATGTTAACCACAGATCTCACAGAGTTCAGGGGGTGATGTCCCTCATGCTACGCGAAAACTTCCGAGTCAAGCTCCGCAAAGAATCTGCCGTGCAGTCGCTGAATCACATCCTGCACTTCGTCTTCCTCGATCACAAATGTCAGATTAATCTCGGAAGCGCCCTGCGAAATCATCCGAATCTTTTTGTCTGCCAGTTCACGAAATACCAGCGCTGCAATCCCAGGCGTCTCCCGCAGATTCTCGCCCACCAGGCACACAATGGCTTTTCGCCCCTCATACTTTACGTCCGCCATCTTGGCTAAATCGGCTGCCAGCGCGGGAATCGCATTGTTTGAATCGACGGTGAGCGAAACACTCACCTCGGAAGTCGAAACCACATCCACAGCGACTTTGTGCCGGTCGAAGGCCTCGAAGATCGCCCGCAGGAACCCGTGTGCCAAAAGCATGCGCGGAGCGGCCACATCGACTATGGTGATCCGTTTCTTGACCGCAATCGCCTTGAAAATATTTTTCCCTTGCGGTGCGCGGGTGATGATCTTGGTGCCGTCGCACGAGGGGTTCCGCGAATTCAGCACGTAAACCGGAATATTCTTATGGATCGCCGGCAGCACTGTTGCCGGGTGCAGCACCTTCGCGCCGAAATACGCCAGCTCCGCCGCTTCGTCGAAGCTGATCACCTTGATTCTTCTCGCATCCGGGCAAGTGCGCGGGTCGGTGGTCAGAATTCCATCCACGTCTGTCCAGATTTCTATGCGCTCCGCGCCCAGCCCGGCGCCCACAATTGCCGCTGAATAATCCGATCCGCCACGGCCGATGGTGGTTGTCACGCCCGAGCGATTCGCTCCAATGAAGCCGCCCATCACGGGAACCTTTCCCGCATCGAGCAGCGGCTTCACTTTACTCTGCAGACGCTGGTCGGTCTCCTCCTGTTGCGGCGCCGCTTGCGTGTAGCTGCTGTCGGTGACCAGAACGTCGCGCGCATCCACGTGTGTGCCTGCCAATCCGTGGGCTAAAAATGCCGCCGCAACGATCTTGCTGGAAAGCATTTCCCCGAAGGCTGCAACGTGATCGGTCGTCCGCGGCGTCAACTCACCCACCGCGGAAATTCCCCGCAAAAGTTCATCGAGGCTTTCAAAATCGCTGCCCAGTTCAGAGTGGAAGTCGGTAAACAGCGCGGTACCCAGCAGTTCGCTGGCGGTGTTGTAGTGGCGCTCCTGCAGCGAGCGGCAAAGCTTGAGCGCGGTCTTGCGTTCGCCCGCACCCGCTGCGCGCGCCATCGTCAGCAGCGTGTCGGTCACCTTCGCCATCGCGCTGACCACGACCAGCGGCTTTTTCTCTAGCCGACCTTTTACGATGGCCACAACGCGCTCGATGGCCCGCGCATCTTCCACCGAGGTGCCGCCAAATTTCATGACGATCATCGGCGTGGCTTCCTGGCGGGATCAGCCACATGCGGTTCACATTGAACTCGCTGGTCGGATTTCATCTCCGGCCATCCCCATCGAGATAACCCT
>JASHTD010000074.1 GCA_030040725.1 Candidatus Sulfotelmatobacter sp.
AACGCTGCGCGGTTCGCGCATGGAAGATGTGATTTTGCAGGCACCCGCGACCGCAAGCCGACAGGGATGGCAGAAGTGTCGTTAACGCTGATCGATCCGGAAGCCTACCGCGGAGCAGATGCCGACGCTCCTACCGAGATCGACATTCAGGAGGAGTTGCCCAAGGCCAATTCCAAGTCCGCTGATGACTCGATTGACAAGGATTGGGACGAAGCTGAGCTTCGCGTCCGCGCCGCCGAAGAAACTGAGCAGGCGGTCGAAGAAGCGCAGCCAGGCAAGACCGAACAAGTAGCTCTGCCGCCCGCGAAAGTGACGATGATCTCGATCGCCTTCCCGGAGGATGAACCTGTCTTTGCTTCGCCAACCGGGTCGCTTGCAACCGTCACTCCTATTACATCCGCGGGCGTATCGGCGCCCTCGCAAGTCGTTCTGAAAATTCGCCGCCGCAAATTTACCCAGCAGCAGTTTCACGCGGGTGAGATCGTGGTCACCCGTCGCCTGTTCCGCTCCGGCGACAGCGAATATCTGCTGAACGGAAAACTCTGCCGCCTGCGCGATATTCAGGAACTCTTCATGGGCACGGGTCTCGGACCGGAGACCTACGCGCTGATCGAGCAGGGCCGCATCGGACAGATTCTCAGCAGTCGCCCTACGGACCGCCGGGCGATTCTCGAAGAAGCTGCAGGCATCACCAAGTTCAAAACCAAGAAGCGGCTGGCGGAAGCGCGGCTGGAAGATGCGAAGCTGAATCTCTCGCGCATCAACGACATTTTCGACGAAGTCACGCGACAAATGAATTCGCTGAAGCGGCAGGCGGCAAAAGCCGAACGTTACGCCAAGCTGCGAGACGAAATGCGAGCTCAACTGCGCGTGGTTTTGGCCAGCAAGTTCGCCGCAATCGAGCGCGAAGACGCCGAACTGGAGGCGCAGCTCACGCTGCTTGCCCAGGAAATGCAGCAGCGCACGGAGGCGGTCCGGCAGCTCGAATCCGAGCACAGCGAGAGCACCGAGCGCGGTTACGCCATTGAAGCCGAGGTGCGCGAGAATCGCGAGCGCCTCAGCCTATTGGCGATGGAAATCGAGCGCGCGCAGGCTCGCCGCCGGCATAATGATGAGCGCTGCACGGAGTTGTTGGCTCGCTCGGCGTCAGCCGACGCAGAACTGGCTCAAGCTCGCGAACGGCTAAACTCCCTTGCCTCCGAGCGCGATTCGAATCGCCAGATGCTCGAGTCAGCCGCTGGAGATCTGGCCACCGCGCAACAGGAAGTGGCATCGTCGCAACAGGAAGCCGCTGCTGCAGCCACGGCGCTGGCGGAATTGGAACGGCAGCAGGAAGAATCGCGCGTCGCAATCTTCGATACGGTTTCCGCGGCCTCGCGCCTGCGCAACCAGCTCGCCCAAGCCGAAGAACGCCTCGCCGGCTCCGACCGTGAGGCTGGCCGCCTGCAAACCGAGATCGACAATGCGAATGTGCAGGTGGATGCGTTCAGCGGTCAGCGCGGACAACTGGCGCTTGAATTTGAGACCGTGGCCCAGCGCGCGGCAGGAATTGCGGAAGAACTCAGCCAGCTTCGCCGTTTGATTGAATCCAAGCGGCAGGAAGAAACCAGGGCCAAGGGTCATCTCGATCTGTTGCGCGCGGAGTATGCCACAGCCCTCGGCAAAAAAGGATCGCTCGAGGCAGTTATCGCCGAGCACGGATATTCTACCGAATCCGTCCGGCGCCTTTTCCAGTCCCAAGTCATGCAGAGCGGTTTCGCGCCGGTCGGAGTGCTGGCCGATTTTCTCGAGGTCGAACCTCGCTTCGAGCGGGTTGTAGAGGATTTTCTGCGCGATGAACTGAATTACGTCGTGGTCAAATCCTGGGACGCCGCCGATGAAGGATTGCGCCTGTTGCGCAGCGATGTCGATGGCCGCGCTACTTTTTTAGTTCATCCCGAAGATGCGCAGGCGAAATTCTCTTTTGTGCTCGATGAGGCGGCACACTCCGCGCCGCCGGCAGCTTCGATTCTTCCATTGAAGAATACGATTCGCGTGCTCGATGGATTTGGCAAATCTCTGGAAGTAATTCTGCCCAAGTTGCGCGATGGCTACATTGTTCCCGGATCGGACGTGGCTCGTGGCCTGGCACTGGAGAATCCCGATGCCTTCTTTCTGTCGCAATCGGGAGAGTGCTTCCACAATGTCACGGTGACCGGAGGCAAGCTACGCGCGGAAGGTCCGCTTTCGATGAAGCGCGAACTGCGCGATGTTCAGCGTCAGCTCGAGGAGTTGGAGCGCGCGCTTCGCGAGGGAGAGATGCGCGTCCTCACGCTCGGCCGCGAAATCAAGGAACTGGCTTCCTTGCTGGATCGCCTGGAAGGCGAGAAGCGGGAAGCTGAACACCAGTCGATGACCTCGCGGCACATGCTCCAGCAGCTCGATTCGGAAATGAATCGCGTGCGCGAGCGAATGGATATCTCGCAGTCTGAATTGCGCCGCCTTGCCGCCGAACGCACCGAACAGGAATCGATCATCACTGCGCGGCAGGCCGAGATCGCAACTGTTGAGGAAAAGCGGGTGCAACTTGAACTGCAAGTTGCGGCTGTGCAGGAATCGCTCGCAGCACTGAAGCAGCGCCGCGAGGAAGCTGCAGCGGCCACTTCTCAGCGGGCTGCTCGACTGGCTGCTCTGGAAGAGCGCCATCGGTCGGCATCTGCGGTGCTGGCGCGCATCGACTCTTTGTTCCTTGAAATGAATCAGCGGGCTGAGGCGCTGGTTTCACAAATCGAAGCCGCGGCGGGCGAAAAACTCCAGCGCCAGAATGAGAATCTGCAACTAGAGCAGACCATGTCCGACCTGGAGGCCGAACGCAACGCCGGCCAGGCACGGGAAAGCCTGCTGCAAGAAGAGAAAGATCAGATCCGTGCGCGTCTGGCGGAGATCGATGAACAACTGCGCAGTGCGCGTCCACTACTGGACGCGGCTCGCGATCGCCGCGGCGAATTGCAGGCCATCTGCGCCAAACTGCAAGCCGATGCCATGCACATGGCGGAAACCTGCTTGAATGAGCTTGGAATCGAACGTGATATTTTGCTTGCCGACACCGGCATTGTCCTGCTCAGTGGCGACGAACTTTCAGCGGCTGAGCAGTCTTATCGCGAGATGCGCGCCAAGCTTGAATCCATGGGACCGGTCAACATGATGGCGCTGGAAGAATATCGCGAGACCAGCGAACGTCACGCCTTTCTCGAAGGCCAGCGCAAAGACCTCATCGCGTCGATCGAAAATACAACCGCAACTATTCGTGAGATCGACGAAATCTCGCGGCAGAAATTCCGCGAGGCGTTCGAAAGGATTAACGAAAATTTCCAGGCTACGTTCAAGAAACTCTTCGGCGGCGGCAGCGCATTCATGAAGCTGACCGACGAAGAAAATTCTGCCGAAAGCGGAATCGACGTAATTGCGTCTCCACCCGGCAAGCGCCTGCAAAGCGTTTTACTGCTTTCCGGCGGCGAAAAAGCGCTCACCGCGCTGGCTTTACTGGTCGGTATTTTCCAATACACTCCCAGCCCGTTTTGCATTCTCGATGAAGTCGACGCACCTCTCGACGAAGCGAACGTGGGCCGCTTCATGGAACTAGTCAAAGAAATGAGCCTGCAAACGCAATTTGTGCTGATCACGCACAGCAAAAAGACCATGAGCATCGCTCCGGTGCTTTATGGGGTGACGATGCAGGAGCCGGGAGTGTCGAAGCTGGTGTCGGTAAGGTTCGGTGCGGCGTAACGACGCTGCACGAAGAGCGCACGAAAACCCGCTTGGAAGACGGGTTTGGCGCGCAGTTTAGCCTTCTCTTCCAACATATCCACTTCCATCCTCAGCTTTTCCACAAGGCAAACAGCAAATCTCATCCAACCATTTGATCAGTCCGCGATTCCTCGCTAACAACATTTGTGTGCTCAATGGGATACAGAATCTTACGGGCCGCCCTGACATCGGCGATTGACAAAAATTTCTGACGGGCTAAAATACGCCTCGCTCTTTACCTGTAAAATTTCCCTATGACCTCGAACCTGCTTGATCCCGTCATTCTTCAAACTGATTTTCCAGATCTCCAACTTCTAACCAGCGGAAAAGTTCGCGACGTTTACCAACTCGATAGCGACCGCCTACTTTTCGTAGCTACCGATCGTATCTCTGCCTTCGACTATGTGTTGGCTACCGGCATACCGAACAAAGGTAGAGTGCTGACCCAGATCTCTCTTTTCTGGTTCGACTTTCTGTCTGATATTGTGCCAAACCACCTGGTCACTGCGGACGTCGAGCGGTATCCCGAGGCTCTCAGAAAATACGACGATCAGCTCCGCGGGCGCTCCATGATCGTGCAGCGCGCGCAGATGTTTCCCGTGGAATGCGTGGTTCGCGGCTACATTTCTGGCTCTGCGTGGAAGGAATACAAGGCGTCGGGAAAAGTCTGCGGCATCGAACTGCCAGCGGGTCTGCGCGAATCGGAGGCGTTCCCGGAACCGATCTTCACGCCGGCCACCAAGGCAACCACCGGGCACGACGAGAATATTCCCTTTTCGCGAATGTGCGAAATCCTGGGCACGGAGACGGCCAGTCACCTGCGCGACCTCACTCTGCGGATTTACAAGAAAGCTGCCGCTTACGCTCGCCAGCGCGGTATCATCATCGCCGATACGAAATTTGAGTTTGGCCGCACCGCCCATGGCATTACGCTGGCCGATGAAGTCTTGACGCCCGACTCGTCCCGCTTCTGGCCGGCCGACAAGTACGAAGCCGGCCGTTCGCAGGAGTCTTACGACAAGCAGTACGTGCGTGATTACCTCGAACAAATTCGCTGGAATAAACACCCCCCCGCACCGGCTCTGCCGGCCGAGGTTGCAGCTCGCACCAGCGAGAAATATCTGGACGCTTACTTCCGGATTACGGGCCGCCGATTGGATGTTTAGTTGCGGAGGTTTCCGCAAGACGGAAGCCGGGAGAATGGCATGACCGCGGTCGACTGGGTGATTGTCGCGGTCGTGATTTTGAATGTAATATTGGCCGCCATGCACGGTTTCTTTGCGGAAGCCTTCAGCATGGCGGGTTTGATTGTCGGTTATGTCGTAGCCGCCTGGAGGTACAAGCGGTTTGCGGCGTGGTTGACAACGTTCTTGAAATCGCAGCTGGTGGCTGAGATTCTTGCTTTCCTGCTTATTTTTCTTGCGATCTTGTTCCTGTTCAGCGTGATCGGCAGGATGATGCGCAAGCTGATGAAAGCTGCCGGCTTAAGCGGTTTCGATCGTTTCCTGGGAGCATTGCTGGGCGTTCTGAAGGGCGCACTGCTGGTGGCCGTGGTGCTGATGGGTATGACCGCGTTTACGCCGACTTCGCAATGGCTGGCGAATTCGGAATTGGCACCCTATTTTTTAGTGGCTGGAAGGGCCGCCATCTGGCTGGCGCCATCGGAGTTGCGAGCGCGGTTTTATGAAGGATTGGATTTTCTGCATCGGGCTCCGAATCATTTGAATCCGCCGGCAGCTGGCCGAGATAAATAGCTGCATCGCCCGAAACAAGAACACACGACATCGACGAGAGAGAGACCTACCGTGAAAGACCAACTGGAAGCACTTATTCTTCAGATGTACAAGAGCAATATCCTTTACTCCGAAGGCGTGCGCGAATTCAAGAAGCGCTTTATCCTCACCGTTCTCCAGGAGAACAAAGGAAACCAATGCCGCGCGGCGCGAGAATTGGGCATGCACCGCAATACTCTGAGCCGCACCATCGACGAACTCAAGATAGATGTCCGCGAGCTTCGCCAGGGAGCCAAGCGTCCGCCGCGAAGCGCGCGCCCAATGACGTTCGAGAAAAAAGCGGTGCGCTAGAAACTCGCGCTAACACTCAAAGATGTGGATTAAAAGACGGTCCCTGTTCTGACGCAACAAAAAGGCAGCCTGCGCGGCTGCCTATGGTTTTGTTCTCATTCAGTCCTGTCTACTGACTGGTATGGTGTGCCGGCTTCTTTGCTGGAGCCGGAGCTGCAGCCTTCAGCAGCTTGCCATTGTCCATCGTCATCATGAACGGATTCGTCGTGTAGGACGAAGGCTCGCCTTGAAAGTCGAGCGTGGCGCCATCCTTCGGAACCAACCGCAGCGGAACCTTTTCCTCGAAGGTCAGAGTAATGTCCGCCTTTTTGGCGTCGATGTCATCGGAACTGCCCGCGATATCGAATTGCGTCGTAGTCGCGTGAATCACAGTTCCCTGCATCTGCACTGCTTTGCCCTTGATGGCGTTCCAAACCGCGTCCTGGTCATCCTTCGAGCCATTGGTAAAAATAAACTGCCAGGTCGCGAAATCCATCTTGTCAGGCGTGGTTGAGGTCACCATCGTATGAGCCTGCTCGGCCGGCGTCGGAGCGGGTTTGATGGTGTAACCGGCGGGTGGATCGGCGCTTGCCTTCGCCGCCGTCAGAACGTCATTCCAGCCATCATCTCCGCCGTGGTATTTCATGTACTGGCTCTTGGCGTATTTTTCAATCTGCGCCTGATATTGCGGGTTCGGCGCAACCACCGACGCGCGCGCCGCGAACCAGATCGAATCGATCGGATCGGCGCTGACACTCGGCTGAGGAGGATTGGGACCGGCGTAGGCGAGGGCCAGAGGATACACGACGCTGAAGTCTTTCTGTTCGTCGGGTGTGCTATCCTCAGCAGCTCGTAACGTCTTTCTCGCTCCCTCGTAATCTTTATCGGTCAGATCGGCGATGCCGATGGCGGCGTTGAAAATTCCATCCATCTGGCTTTTCATCTTGTCGTATTCCGCATCTGCGGTACCCGCAGGCTTGGTGAATTTCGGCAGGCACTCTAATCCGGTCTGGCCATATTTTTGCGCATCAGTCAGATCCTGCTTCGCGTTGGCATCGCCGCCTTGCGCTTTCAGTCGATCGATGTACGACAGTAAGGCGAGCGCGCGCACGTTGCACGTATCGGCTGCCACGAGCTTCTGAGCGGTTTCAATCGTCTTCGCCTGATTGTTGGTTTGCTGATAATCCTGCATCAGGGTCTGCAAGGCGGCAATCTTCATCACACTGTTCGGGTACTGCACTAGGTAGGCTTCCAGCCCGCTGATTTGTCCGGCCGGGTCTTTCTGCTGAATGGCGCCCATATACGCGTTGTACTCGGCAGGATCCTTGATAACCGGGGCAGCCGGCGCTTGCGCCGGCGACGAGGTTGGCGCTTGCCCCTGAGTGGCTTGCTCTTGTGCCGGTTGCGCCGAAGTAGCGGGGTTCTCGGCCCACAACATCGAAGCGGCGCCGAGCACAACCGTGACCAGAATCTTTTTCATCAGCATGGCTCCTTAGCTCTTTCGGAATCGACGATTTCGCGAAACAATCATTCTTTAACTTGTGGATGCATTCTACTCGGACAGATAGTCGCTCTCCAAGTCATGCCGGAAAGCGCGTCGCTTCTTGGCCGGATCCGAGAAAAAGGGCGACCTGTGGGACGTTAACGCGACTGACCCCGCACGCGGGGTTGGCCGGATTATAAGTACCTCCTCTTTCGAAGGCAAGTTCTTCTCTCTCGTCTCCATCCGCATTGTACTAGGATGCTGTTGTATAACTCGGAAGATGGTTCTCCTGCGCCCGGAATTGCGGTTCCAAATGAGCAGGTCTTTATGAATGGCAATCAACCCCTGAAGGCACAAGTAGCCCTGGTCACCGGAGCGGGGCGCGGGATTGGGGCCGCAATCGCTCGGGAGTTGGCGAATCTTGGCGCTACAACCGCCCTCTGCGGGCGTACTCGCTCCGCACTCGAGCCGACAGCGCAAGCGATCGTGAAATCCGGCGGCAAAGCCGAAGTCCTTCCCTGCGACGTGACCGATCTCGCTTCGTTGGAAAAAGCCGCTGGGCAAATCGAATCTTCCTTTCGGCGGCTGGATATCCTGGTGAACAATGCAGGCATCGGCGGATTTGGCGGCCCGCTGCATCGCCTACCTCCCGAGGAATGGGACCGCATCCTGAACACGAACTTGCGTGGCGTGTACTACATGACACGCGCCTTCGCGCCCATGATGATTGCGGCGCGGTCCGGGCAC